>JAOPWT010000499.1 GCA_025965555.1 Mycobacterium sp. | reverse complement strand
CTGCTGTTCATCGCGATGTTCGGCCCTGGTGTCGCCACCGAGATCGTCGCGGTGGCCCTTGGCTCGGCCGCGGGGTACGCCTGGATGGTGCGTGGCCAGGTGATCGCGGTGAAGGATTCCGGTTACGTAAGTGCCGCAACGGCATTGGGTCACCCGCGGTCGAGGATCATTGCCCGGCATGTGTTCCCGAATGCGATGAGGCCGCTGGTGGTGCTCGCGACGCTCGGCGTCGGCCAGTCGATCGTCTGGGCATCGTCGCTGAGCTTTCTCGGCCTCGGCGTGGCACCGCCCGCACCGGAGTGGGGCGCCATGCTGGACGCCGGACGTGACTTCGTGTCGACCGCGTGGTGGCTCGAACTGTTTCCCGGTCTGGCGATCGTCGGCTGCACGTTGGCCGTCACCGTGCTTGGCCGCCATCTGCAACAGCGACTCGAAGGACGGCTGCCGTGACCACGTCGTTGCTGCACGTAGACGACCTGACCGTCTCGTTCGCCGGAGAGCCGGTGGTGCGCGGCGTCTCGTTCGACGTCGCGCCTGGCGAGTGCTTCGCGATCGTCGGCGAATCGGGCTCCGGCAAGAGCGTGACCGCGCGCACCCTTCTCGGCCTGACCGGCTCCGGTGCGCACGTGAGCGCTAATCACCTTGAGCTGCAGGGTAAGTCGGTTCTGCGGAACCATGACCGGGACTGGCGCCGGATACGGGGTAGCCAGGTCGGGTTCGTCCTGCAGGACGCGCTCGTGTCGCTCGACCCGCTACGCACCGTGGGCCACGAGATCGGCGAGACCCTGCGACTGCACCGGTACGGCAGCCGGGCCCGGCGCCGTGCCCGCGTGCTGGAACTCCTGACCGCCGTGGGGGTGCCCGAGCCGGAGCTGCGGGCCCGCCAACTACCGCACGAGCTCTCCGGCGGGCAGCGGCAGCGGGCTCTGATCGCCTCGGCGATCGCACTCGACCCGCCGCTGCTGGTCGCCGACGAACCCACCACGGCACTCGACGTCACGATCCAGGCGCAGATCCTCGACCTACTGGCCGGAATGAAGGATCGCGGCACCGGGCTGATCGTGATCAGCCACGACCTCGCCGTCGTGAGCAGGCTGGCGGACCGGGTGGCGGTGATGCGCAACGGCCTGATCGTCGAGCAGGGGCCGGTCTCCGAGGTGCTCACCTCACCGAGCCACCCGTACACCCAGGCCCTGCTGGATGCGGTGCCCGCATCACATCGCAAGGGCACCAGGCTCTCCAGCGTGGTGTTGCGGCCAGCGCCCCCGGATCAGGTTGAGCACCAGCAGAATCCACCGCCCGACGGAGAGCTGCTGGCCGCCGAGGGCCTTGTCAAACGGTTCCGTGGGCCCGACGGTGTGACACGCACAGCCGTCGACGGTGTCTCGTTCACCATCGGGGTCGGAGAGACGCTCGGCATCGTCGGCGAGTCCGGTTCCGGCAAGACCACCACCGCGCAGCTGGCGCTGGCCCTGTTATCACCCGACGAGGGCGGCGTGCGACTGGCAGGTGAGCCGTGGAGCGAGCTCAGCGAGGCGGGGCGGCGGCCGCGCCGCAGGCAGATCTCGGTCATCTACCAGGATCCGCTCGGATCGTTCGACCCGCGCTGGACCGTGCGCCGCATCGTCGAGGACGCCCTGCCTGCAGCCCTCTACCCGGATTCTGAAGCGAGGCGACGGCGCAGCGCCGAACTGCTCGCCGACGTCGGCCTGGCCGAAGAGCACTTCGACCGGCGCCCCCTGTTGCTGTCCGGTGGCCAGCGGCAACGCGTCGCGATCGCCCGCGCGCTGGCTCCCGAGCCTGCGCTGATCGTCTGCGACGAGCCGGTTTCGGCGCTCGACGTCACCATTCAGGCGCAGGTGCTCGACCTTCTCGCCGATCTGCAGGAGCGCCTCGGCCTGTCGTATCTCTTCATCTCGCACGATCTCGGCGTCATTCATCACGTGGCCGACCGGGTGCTGGTGATGAGCGACGGCCGGGTGCTCGAATCAGGCACGGCCGCAGAGATCTTCGACAACCCGCAACACCCCTACACCCGGAAGCTGCTGGCGAGCCTGCCGAATGCCGAGCCGGAGCCCCAACCCGTCTCCGGAGGCTGACATGACCCGCCAGATCATTCTCAACGCGTTCGACATGAACTGTGTGACCCACATCGTCGCAGGAACCTGGCGGCACCCGGAGTCCCACGCCGCCAGTTACAAGGATCTCGAGTACTGGCTCGAACTGGCGAAGCTGCTCGAGCGCGGCCTCTTCGACGGGTTGTTCATCGCCGACGTGCTCGGCATCTACGACGTGTACGGCGGCCGACCGGACGCGGCGATCCGGTCGGGAGCACAGGTACCGGTGAACGATCCGCTGCTCGTCGTTCCCGCCATGGCGACGGTGACCAAGAACCTCGGGTTCGGGATCACCGCGGCCACCTCGTTCGAGCACCCGTATTCGTTCGCGCGGCGGATGTCCACACTCGACCACCTGACCAAGGGCCGCGTCGGCTGGAACGTCGTCACCGGGTACCTGGAGAGCGCGGCGCGTAACCACGGCTTGGACACCATCACTCCGCACGCCGACCGCTACGACATCGCCGACGAGTACACCGAGGTGCTCTACAAGCTGTGGGAAGGCTCGTGGGACGACGACGCGGTAGGCACCGACCCAGGTCGCACCCACTACGCCGACCCCGGCAAGGTGCATCCGATCGAGCACGACGGCAAGCACTTTCGCGTCCCGGGCATCCACCTGTCCGAACCGTCGCTTCAGCGCACCCCGGTGCTGTACCAGGCGGGCGCGTCCAATCGCGGTCGCCAGTTCGGCGCCGAGAACGCCGAGGTGATCTTCATCGGCGCGCCGACCAAGGAGGTGCTGCGCGAGGCGGTCGCCGACATCCGGGCGCGTGCTGCGGCCGCCGGGCGCGACCCCTACGACGTCAAGATCGTCAACGGCCACGTGGTGGTGACCGGCGCTGACGAGGCGGCGGCCCTGGCGCGCCACGACGACTTCCGGCGCTACACCGACCCGGAGGGCGCGCTGGCGCTGTGGTCGGGTTGGCTGGGCACCGACCTCTCCCGGTTCGACCTCGACGATCCGGTCGAGGTTACCGACAACGAGTACCTGAAGTCGTCGGTGCAGATGTTCGGCCAGGGTCAATGGACGCTGCGTGACTTCATCGACGCGCATGCGATCGACGCCGAGGGTGGTTTCAGTGTCGGGTCGCCGACCCAGGTCGCCGACGACCTGCAGTCGTGGGTCGAGGAGACCGACGTCGACGGGTTCAACCTCACCAACGTCATCACCCCTGGTTCATTCGTCGACTTCGTCGACCACGTCATCCCCGAACTCCAGCGGCGGGGAGCGTACAAGACCTCCTACGCCGAGGGCACGTTGCGCAACAAGCTGTTCGGCAACGGCCCCCGCCTACCCGAGACCCACCGAGCGGCCCGCTACCGCCGCGTAACCCAGGAGAGCGTCCGATGACCATCACCGAATCGCACACCGAGCCAGTCACATTGGGCTCCGACCGACTGGCCCGCCTGATCGCCGCGATCGGGGAGGGTGCGTTGGAGCGCGAACGCACCGGTGAGCGGCCGTTCGCCGCCATCGATCTCGTCCGCAACGAGCGGCTCGGTGCGCTGCGCATCCCCAGCGAGGACGGCGGTGGCGGGGCGAGCCTGCGCGAACTGTTCGGTCTCGTCATCGCACTCGCGACCGCCGACGTCAACGTCGCCCACATCCT
>JAOPWT010000489.1 GCA_025965555.1 Mycobacterium sp. | reverse complement strand
GGAAGAGCACCGGCGGCGACGCGATCAGGCTGACTGCCAGGTCGATTCGTCTGCGCATGCCGCCGGAGTACGACTTGACCGGCCGATCGGCCGCGTCGGCGATCGAGAACCGTTCCAGCAGTTGGTCCCCCAGCCGAGCGACGTCACGGCGGCCGATACCGTACAGAGCCCCGATCATGCGAATGTTCTCGCGTCCGGTGAGGAGTTCGTCGACCGTCGCGGCCTGTCCGGTGAGGCCCATGTTGCTGCGCACCTTTGCGGGCTCGGTGCGGACGTCGTAGCCGGCCACCCTCGCGGTTCCGCTGGTGGGTTTGGTGAGCGTCGTCATCATCCGGACGATGGTGGTCTTCCCCGCGCCGTTGGGGCCGAGTAATCCCATCACGGTCCCCTGCGGCACGGTGAAGCTCACGCCGTCGACGGCGGGCCGCTCATCAGCGTCGTCACCGAACTTCTTGACGAGATCCATGGCTTCGATGGCCGGGGCGATCATGTGTCAACCGTAGCGATGCGCTCCGACGACCGTCCATCTCATTAACGGCCGAGTGTGGAGTTGAGTGCGCAAATCCGCGCGCGAGCGTGGGGGTAACCCACGTTCGGCGGGAAGTGCGCGGGGTCTTAGGTGACCAGCGAGACCGAGTTCGCGCGACGCAGCTTGCCCGATGGCGTCTTGGGGATGGTGCCGGGGCCGAGGACCACGACGTTGCGGGGTCGCACGTCAACCTCGGTCACGACCTCGTGGGCGACCTGGTGCTCGATGCGACGCACCTCGATCGGGTCCTCCCAGGCGTTGGACTCCACCGCGACGGCGAACGTCTCGCGCGAGTGGCCCGCATCGAGACGGACGGCGACCGCACACCCGGGCCGGACGCCCTTGACGCGGCCCGCGGCCCGTTCGATGTCGGTCGGGTAGATGTTGCGACCGGCCATGATGATGACGTCCTTGACTCGGCCGCAGACCACGATGTGGCCGTTCTCCATCTGGTAGCCGAGGTCACCGGTGTCATACCAGCCGTGCTGGTCCTGCGCCGGCAGGAAGCCGCCCATCGTGAGGTAGCCGGGGGTCAGGGACTCGCCCCGGAGTTCGATGACGCCGACGCCGCGGGCGGGCATCACGTCGCCGTGCTCGTCGACGACGCGCGCCTCGAGGTCACGCAGCAGCGGGCCGAGCGACGCGAGGCGCCGGGTGTTGCCCTTGGTCGACGGCACCGCGCGTCGCAGCGCGGCCAGCAGGTCGGCGTCGACCTCGTCGACCACCAGGCCTGCCCCGCACTCGGAGAACGACACCGCGAGCGTCGTCTCGGCCATGCCGTAGGCGGGCAGGATCGCATTGGGACTCAGGCCGAACGGCTTGCCCGCGTCCAGCAGGTCCTCGACGTCGGCCGGTTCGACGGGCTCGGCGCCCGACAGGGCGAACCGCAGCGTCGACAGGTCGAACTGGCCGGGCTCGGCCTGGTTGCGCAACCGCTTGGCGAACAGCGCGTAGGCGAAGTTGGGCGCCGCGGTCATGGTGCCCTTGTACTTGTCGATCAGCTTGGCCCACAGCAGCGTGTCGCGCAGGAAGTCCATCGGCGTGACCTTGACCAGCTCGGCACCGAAGTACATCGGGATCGTCAGGAAGCCGACCATGCCCATGTCGTGGAAGCAGGGCAGCCAGCTGACCATGACGTCCTTGGCGACGTCGTACTCGGCGCCGATGAACATCGCCTCGGCGTTCGAGTGGATGTTGCGGTGGGTGATCTGGACGGCCTTCGGGGAGCCGGTGGAGCCGGAGGTCAGCTGCATCAGCGCCAGGTCGTCCTCGTCGGTCTCGACGGGGTCGATGGGATCGGCTTCCAGCAGCTCGCCGATCTTGAGGACGAGGATGCCCTTCTCCTCGAGCACCGGGATGGCCACCAGGAACGGCTCGGAGACGACGACGGCCTTGGCCTCGATCATCCCGATCACGTTCATCGTGTCCTCGGCCCACACCACCAGGTCGGTGCGGGGAGTGGGCTGGTGCAGCATCGTCAGGCTGGCGCCGCGCATCCAGAGCGCCTGCGCCGTCGGAGCGATCTCCACGGGGTAGCCAGCCAGCACGCCGACGGCGTCACTGGGTCCGACGCCTGCCGCGGCCAGCCCGCCCGCGATGCGCCTGGCGCGCTCGTGCACCTCACCCCAGGTATGACGCACCGGCTCGTGCGGCTCACCGGTCACCATGCCCGTCGTCACGGTACGAGCGTTGCGGAACATCTTCTCGGTAAACCTGCTCACGACAACCTCCTGGGTCTGAGGAGCCCTGCGTCGGCCCCAGTGCCGACGCGCGCTTTTCCATGGTCCCCCTGTTCGCGCGCGTGTCCCGCGAGGGACGCGCACACGATTGGGGTGCGTTTTTGTCTCGAAACGGGTGTTGAGACGCTGACGGCGCGATCGGTGTCATCACTGCTGGCACTCCCGCCGAAGGCCCCGGCGGGGGAAGTCATCGCGTCGCGCTCGAAACCGCTAGTTTTCACCGTCGATCATCTTAAGAGACTCTTAAGTAGGGGACCAAACTTACCCCCGGATTGAGGCGTGGGTCACACCGTCTTGGAGGGCGCCGGGACGACACGCGCGCCGTGCACGGGACCACTGGCCGCCCGAACCGTGCGGCACACCCCGGCGCCTGCGAGTTGCACGCCGACGTCGATCGCGGCGGCGGCCGACGGGCACAGGAACGCGCACGTGGGGCCCGACCCGGAGACGATGCCTGCCAGCGCCCCGGCGTCGACACCCGCCCGCAGCGTGCGCCGCAGGCCCGCGTCGAGGCTCAACGCTGCGGGCTGAAGGTCGTTGCCGAGCAGCGGTGCCAACTCGAGCGGATCGCCCGACGCGAGCGCCGCGAGCAACGGCTCTGGATCTTGGAGACGCAACGGCTGCTCCCTGGTGGTTTCTGCGCGCAGCCTGTCGATCTCGGCGAACACCTTCGGCGTGGACAGCCCGCTGTCGGCGAACGCCAACACCCAGTGAAAGGTGTTGCGGGCCAACACCGTCGCCAACTGTTCCCCACGACCGGTCCCCAGCGCGGTGCCACCGTGCAGCGCGAAGGGCACGTCGCTGCCGAGCTCGGCCCCCAGCGCGTGCAGGTCCCGCCGCGGCACGCCGAGCTCCCACAGGGCGTTCATGGCCACCAGCACGGCCGCGGCGTCGGCGCTACCGCCGGCCATGCCGCCCGCCACGGGGATGGACTTCTCCATGGAGATCGCGACATCGGGTGTGCGCCCCACGTGGTCGGCCATCAGCTCGGCCGCCCGCCACGCGAGGTTGCGATGATCCAGCGGCAGCAACGCCCCGTCTTCGCTGAAGCCCTCACCCGAGGACTCCAGCGTCAGTACGTCCGCGTTGCGCACCGTGATCTCGTCGAACAGGGAGACGGCGTGGAACACCGTGGTGAGTTCGTGGTAGCCGTCGTCGCGCAGATCACCCACGCCGAGGTACAGATTGAGCTTGCCTGGCACGCGAACCGTGACGGAGCCAGTCGACACCCATTCGGCAGAAGTGTCAGAGCGGGTCACGACACGACAGTATCGTCGCGCAGCTGCGACGGGTACGGAAGTGGTGAGATACCCCTCGTTGATCCCGCCGCTCGGCAACCGCTGCCCGGATACCGTAGGTACCTCACGCTAGTGTTTGCTCGAAAGGTGTGTCAAGGATCACGGGGGCGCCGCTTCCCTCCTGTGTCGATCGGCACCGGACCCTAGTGTGTGAGGATGCTGGGACCGATGGACACGTTCGAGGACTACGTGGTCGACGGCGTCGTCGGCCACGGTGGTTCGGGAACCGTCTACCGGGCGCACCACATCGCCGCTCCGGACCGTGCGATCGCACTCAAGGTGCTCGACGAGAGTCATCGCGACCCCGCCCACATGACCCGGCTGCTGCGCGAGTTCGAGTTTGCCAAGCGCGCCGCCCACCCCCACGTGGTGATCATGTACGACTGCGGTCCGGGGTGGCTGTCGATGGAATTCATCGGGGGTGGCACCGTGATGAAGCTGGCCGAGCGACGAGACCGGCTCACCGCGCTCGCCCAGATCGCCGACGCACTCGACCACGCGCACACGCTGGGCATCGTGCACTGCGACGTCAAACCCGCGAACATCCTTGTCCACGAGACGTTTTCCGACGGCGGCGCCGTCTTGACCGACTTCGGGATCGCGCGCGCGGTCACCGACGATCTGGGCCGCCGACCGACGCACGTCGAGGCGTCGCTGCCGTACGTGGCACCCGAGGTGTTGCACGGGCACGCCCCGTCGGCTGCCTCCGACGAATACGCCCTGGCGTGCACCGCCGTCGAACTCCTCACCGGCTCACCACCGTTCACGGCCGCCACCTCGATGGCGTTGGTCGATGCCCACCTGCACAGCCCGGTGCCGAAGTACTCCAGGCGATTCGACTGGATACCGCGGGCATTCGACTCCATTCTCGCGAAGGCGATGGCGAAGTCGCCCGACCTCCGTTACCAGACCTGCTCGGAATTCGTCTCCCTGATCACGCGCGCCATCGGGTGAGCAGGCGATAACGCCAGCAACACGTTTCCTTAACTCAACTTTTACCGCTCCCGGCGTCACCCTTGGCCGCGGACGGCTAGCTTCGACAAATGACGACGGAATCCCCGACCGTATATGACAATTCAGCGCTCGCCCACGAAGAAGAGGGTTACGACAAGGGGCTGAAACCCCGCCAGTTGCAGATGATCGCGATCGGCGGTGCGATCGGCACCGGCCTGTTCATGGGCGCAGGCGGACGACTCGCCAGCGCTGGGCCAGGCCTCTTCATCGTCTACGCCATCTGCGGGGTGTTCGTCTTCTTCATCCTGCGCGCCCTCGGCGAGCTGGTCTTGCACCGTCCGTCGTCCGGGTCGTTCGTGTCCTACGCCCGCGAATTCCTCGGCGAGAAGGCCGCTTACGTCGCGGGCTGGATGTACTTCTTCAACTGGGCGTGCACCTCGATCGTGGACGTCACCGCCATCGCGCTCTACATGCACTACTGGGGCGCCTTCGCGCCCATACCGCAGTGGACGATCGCACTGATCGCGCTGGTGATCGTGTTGAGCATCAACATGATTTCGGTCAAGTGGTTCGGCGAGATGGAGTTCTGGGCCGCGCTGATCAAGGTCGTCGCGCTGGTGACGTTCCTGATCGTCGGCATCGTCTTCCTGGCCGGCCGGTTCACGGTGCAGGGCCAGACCACCGGACCGTCGGTCATCACCGACAACGGCGGCATCCTGCCGCAGGGACTACTCGCGTTGGTCGTCATCACGTCGGGCGTCATCTTCGCCTACGCCGCAGTCGAATTGGTTGGCACGGCAGCCGGCGAGACCGCCGAACCGGCCAAGGTGATGCCGAAGGCGATCAACTCGGTCATCGTCCGGATCGCGGTGTTCTACGTCGGCTCATTGATCCTGCTGGCGCTGCTGCTGCCGTACACGTCGTACAAGCAGGGCACCAGCCCGTTCGTGACGTTCTTCTCCAGCATCGGGGTGGACGGCGCTGGCGACATCATGAACTTCGTGGTGCTGACCGCCGCGCTGTCGAGCCTGAACGCCGGGCTGTACTCCACCGGTCGCATCCTGCGCTCCATGTCGATGAACGGCAGTGCACCGAAGTTCACCTCGAAGATGTCGAAGAGAGGCGTTCCGTGGGCGGGCATCGCCCTGACGGCCTGCTTCACCGTGGTGGGCGTCTTCCTCAACCTGGTGGTGCCCGCCGAGGCGTTCAACATCGCGCTCGATCTCTCCGCGCTGGGCATCATCGCGTCGTGGGCGACGATCGTGATCTGCCAGATTCAGCTCTACCGCTGGTCGAAGAAGGGGATCCTCGAACGTCCGTCGTTCCGACTGTTCGGCACTCCCCACACGAGCTACGCGACGCTGGTCTTCCTGCTCGCGGTGACCGTGCTGATGTGCTGGGAGAACATCTGGAACCTGATCGCCCTGGTGGTCATCGTGCCGGTCCTGGTCGCAGGCTGGTACGCGGTGCGCGGTCGGGTGCTCGAAGTGGCCAAGGAACGTGTCGGAATCACGGGCAACTACCCCGTCTACGCCGAGACGCCGCTCATGGACGAGTTCATCGACAAGGACGCGCGCGAAGCCGCCAAGCAAGCCAAGCGGGCAGAAGAAGAGAGCTAGAACGTCACCGACGTCCGCGTGTGCTGAGTGGCTGCGACTCAGTACACGCGGACGTTCGGCTGTGCGGGAGTCTCAGCGTCGACGACGTCGGCCTGCCCTGAGCGCTGCAGCAGTCTGACGAAGTCGGCGATGCCGAGGGTTTCACCACGGCGCGCCGGGTCGATGCTCGCCGACAGAAGCCGTTCGGCGGACTCGTTGCCGGAACCCGCCCACTCCGCGAATGCGTTGCGCGAGGTCTTGCGGCGCTGCGCGAACGCGATGTCGATGAGTTCGAACACCTTCTTGCGGAAGTTGTCGTCGGTGGGCCACGGCGAGGTTTCGTAGCGGTCGATGCGCACCAGACCCGAGTACACCCGCGGAATCGGCCAGAAGACCGTCGGCGAGACCATCCCGTGGCGACGCACGTTGCCGTAGAAGCGCACCTTCGCGCTCGGCACGCCATAGTCCTTGCCGCCTGGCTCGGCGGCGAGTCGCTCGGCAACCTCGGCCTGAACCATGACCATGACGGTCCGGATGGTCGGGAACTGGGCGAGCAGATGCAGCAGGGCAGGCACCGCGACGTTGTACGGCAGGTTCGCGACGAGTGCGGTGGGCTGATCCTCGAGATCAGCCGGCATGAGATTCAGGACGTCGCTGTTGAGTACGACGAGCCTGTGGATCTCACTGTGCGAATGATCGGCGATCGTCTTGGGCAGCTGACGCGCCAGGACGGGGTCGATCTCGACCGCGGTGACCTTTGCGCCTCGGTCGAGCAGTGCCAGGGTCAACGAACCGAGACCGGGGCCCACCTCGAGCACTGTGTCGTTGCGGTTGACCCCGGACGCCGACACGATGCGACGCACGGTGTTGGCGTCGTGGACGAAGTTCTGTCCAAACGCCTTACGCGGCCGGAACTCAAGTTCCTTAGCCAGATGCCTTATCTCGGTCCGCCCGAGGAGCCGAATCGTCAGCGCACACCCAACCTTCCACTACACACCGGCCACGCACCCCATCCTTGGCGTGCCCGAGTTACCTCAGCAATCGCGATCTGCTCTTCCCTCGTAGCCAGATCGGCTCGCTGAGCATACCGCAAACCACCGTTTCGCTCCCATGTGTTTTGGTCAAATTGGACTCCACCGTAAAAACCATTGCCGGTGTTTATAGCCCAATTACCTCCGGCTTCACACCTGGACAGAGCGTCCCAGGTGTCTCCCTGGGCCACTTCAGGCACCTCTGTGCCGGGTTTTGCGCCGATTCGAATCTGGCCGTCGCGGGCCGGAACTATGACGACATTGGCTACTGGCAACCTCCCCGTCTCCACTCCGTTGACCGTGGCCACGGCATACGTCACGTCCTGAGTGCCCGGTGTTCCCGGGTCGTCGACGACCTGTCGGCTCATGTTCATCGTGACGTCGGGGACCTCTTTGTTGTCGGGGGCCAACGGCACCGTCTGCGTCAACCTCGCGACGCGTACGCGGGTCACCTGGATCTGCATTCCGTCGGCCACCGGCGAGTTCGCCGCAGGGACGACGGTGTCGCTCTGCTGCAGGGGGACACCGGCCGCTTCCAGGAAACCGGCCACGTTTGCCGCCGCGAGCCGAACCGTGCGGATCACCCCTGCGTCGTTGATCTGGACGGTGCGCGCGCCCACAACCGGCAGTGACATGCCCTCGAGCGGCACGCGACTCCCCCGCGACGCCGCGGCGGGTGCGGTATCGGTCATCGACAGCTGTGCGAGCGCCTCCTGCACGGTCGAGGCCGTCGTCCAAACCTGGCGGCTGTTCCGACCGTCGAGTGAGATCTGCAACGGGCGGCTGCGCCGCAACACGATGGTCTCGGATTGTTGGATGGTGTCGTTTGCCGCGGGGTACAGATCGTCGCGTTCTCCGACGTCGAAACCGTTCTCCTGGACGACGTCGATCACGTGCGACTTCATCGTCGAGACCGTCACCGAGGCGCCGTCGACGGTCAGCGTCACCGTCTTGTGGGCCACCACGGCATAGCCGCCGGCAAACGTCAGCGCGACGAGCAGGGTCGCGACGAGAAGTCGTAATTGAGGCGAGCGCGCTTCATGAAGCTTGTGTAAGTAGTTCAAAGAAATTTTCCCGACTATCGGGTCAGCAACGAGCGGACGTACCGGGCCAACCACATCTATTACAGGACGGTAACGAAATCAGCTGGTCGCAGCAACTTGCGGTCAGCTGCGAAATCCGTAGGTTCGCAGCGCGTTCTCCGAGGTCTCGCGGGCCACGTCGGCGGCCGGCCGACCCACCACCTCGGCCAATACCCGCACGGTGTAGGGCAGACAGTACGACTCATTCGGTGCCCCACGGAAGGGATGAGGCGTCAGAAACGGCGCGTCGGTCTCGACCAGAAGCTGCTCCGATGGAATCAACTTGGCGGCCTCGCGGAGGTCTCGGGCATTGCGGAAGCTTACGGTGCCCGACAGGCTCAGCAGCCACCCCGCGTCCACGCAGGTGCGTGCCATGTCCGGCCCCGACGAGAAACAGTGAAAGATCACGGTGTCGGGGGCGCCCTCTGCGGCTAACACGTCGAGGACCGCCGAGTCGGCGTCGCGGTTGTGGATCATCAGCGGCTTGCCGGTGCGCTTCGCGAGGTCGATGTGCCAGGCGAACGCCTCGCGCTGCCGAGGGGGTTCGGCGCACCCGTCGAGCTTGCCAGGCCAGTACAGATCCATGCCGGTTTCGCCGATCGCGACCACCCGCGGATGGGCCGCCAGCCGTTCGATCTCCACCCGCGCGGCGTCGTCGAGGGCGTTGGCGCGCGTTGGGTGCAGGGCCACCGCGGCGTACACGCGGGGATCCCAGTCGGCGGCACGGACAGCCCAGCGCGCGGACTCGAGATCGTCGGCGATCGTCACGACGGCAGAGACGCCGACCGCCTCGGCCCTGTCGAGGATCGCGTGCACGTCGTCGGCGTCGGACGCCCCGCACGCGTCGAGGTGCGTGTGGGCATCGATCAGCGGGCCTAGCGGCTCGGGGGCCGGTGGCCGCTCGCGTCTGGAACTCACACCACACAATAAGGTGAGTCCAAATGAGCGAGCCGTACTACATCACCACCGCGATCGACTACCCCAACGGTGCGCCGCACATCGGCCACGCGTACGAGAAGACCGCCACCGACGCGATCGCGCGGTTCAAGCGGCTCGACGGATACGACGTCCGCTTTCTCACCGGCACCGACGTGCACGGCCTGAAGATGGCACAGACGGCAGAGAGGGAGGGCGTTCCGACCGCGGAGCTGGCGCTGCGCAACTCGGACACCTTCCAGGCGATGCAGGAGCGGCTCAACGTCTCCTTCGACCGGTTCATTCGCACCAGCGACGCCGACCACCTCGACGCGTCGATCGAGATCTGGAATCGGATGAACGCCGCAGGGGACATCTACCTGGACTCGTACTCGGGCTGGTACTCGGTGCGCGACGAACGCTTCTTCGCCGACGACGAACTCGAGGAGCGCGCCGACGGCATCCGGTACTCCATCGAGACCGGCACACCGGTGGAGTGGACGGAGGAGCAGACCTACTTCTTCCGGCTGTCGTCCTACGCCGACAAGCTTCTCGCGCACTACGAAGCGCATCCCGAATTCATCGGCCCCGACGTCCGGCGCAACGAGGTGGTCAGCTTCGTCTCCGGCGGGCTCCGCGACCTGTCGATCTCGCGGACGACGTTCGACTGGGGCGTGGCGGTGCCCGGCCACCCCGACCACGTGATGTACGTCTGGGTCGACGCGCTCACCAACTACCTGACCGGCGTCGGCTTTCCCGACACCGGCTCGGAGTCCTTCCGAAAGTACTGGCCGGCCGATCTCCACATGATCGGCAAGGACATCATCCGGTTCCACGCCGTGTACTGGCCGGCGTTTCTGATGTCGGCCGGGATCGAGCTTCCGCGAAGGGTTTTCGCCCACGGCTTCATCAACGTCAGGGGCGAGAAGATGAGCAAGTCGGTCGGCAACGTGGTGGACCCCATCGCGCTGGTCGACGAGTTCGGCGTCGATGCGGTGCGGTACTTCCTGCTGCGTGAGGTGCCGTTCGGCCAGGACGGCAGCTACAGCGAGGAATCGATCATCGGCCGGATCAACACCGATCTCGCCAATGAACTGGGCAATCTCGCGCAGCGGTCGCTGTCGATGGTGAACAAGAACCTCGACGGAGTGGTCCCGCAGCCCGGCCCCCTCACCGCCGAGGACACCGCGCTGTTGGCGCTCGCCGACGGACTCCTCGAGAAGGTCCGCGCGCATTTCGACGTGCCGGCCATGCACCTCGCGCTCGAGGCGATCTGGCTGGTGCTCGGTGCGGCCAACCGCTACTTCTCCGGCCAGGAACCCTGGGTCTTGCGCAAGTCCTCTGCGGCGGCGGACCAGGAGCGGTTCGGCACCGTGCTGTACACGACGCTCGAGGCGGTACGCATTGCCGCGCTGCTGATCCAGCCGGTGATGCCGGAGTCGGCGGCCAAGCTGCTCGATCTGCTGGGCCAACCCGCCGATCAGCGGGATTTCGGCGCGGTGGGCATCCGACTGGCACCTGGTATCAGCCTGCCCGCACCGGAAGGCGTGTTTCCGCGCTATCAGGCGTGAGGGCAAGCGCAGCGAGCCGGACCAACGATCTGGAGTGAGCTGCGTCACACCTGCGGTCGTCGTGTCACACTTCGACCCTGGGAGGTGTCTTGAGGGCATGACCAATCACAACAAGACCACCAACGTCGTAGTCATCGGCGGCGGATACGCCGGCGTGCTCGCCGCCAACCACTTGCGGCGCAACGCCGACGTCGCCATCACGCTGATCAACCCGAGACCCGAGTTCGTCGAGCGGATCCGGCTGCACCAGTTCGTCACCGGGTCGGATGACGCCGTGGTCGACTTCGCCGACGTGCTCGCCGACGACGTCCGCCTGCTGGTCGACACCGCGGAGCACATCGACGCGTCGTCACGCACGGTGACACTCGGCTCCGGTGACACCGTCGAATACGACTACCTCATCTACGCCGTCGGCAGCACGGGCGCCGCGCCGACCATTCCCGGGTCCGATGAATTCGCTTATCCCATATCGGAATTGGAACATGCCAAGCCGCTGCGCGCGGCGCTGGCCAAAATTCATCCCAGCGCGCCGGTGGTGGTCGTCGGCGCCGGCCCGACGGGCATCGAGATGGCCGCCGAATTGGCCGAGGAGGGTCAGGCGGTGACGCTGGTGTGCGGTGAGGTCCTCGGCCCGTACTTCAGCGAGTCCACCCGCCGGTCGGTGACCAAGCGGATGCGCAAGCTCGGCGTGACGGTCGTCGACGGGTTGGGCGCGAAAGTGACCGAGGTGCGCCAGGATTCGGTGCTCCTGGCCGATGGGCGCGAGCTATCCAGCATCGTGACCATCTGGACCGCCGGGTTCGGGGTGCCCGACCTCGCGATGCGCAGCGGCCTGGCCACCGACGCCATCGGGCGACTGCTGACCGACGAGACGCTGACGAGCGTGGACAACCCGTACATCGTGGCCGCCGGTGACGCGTCCGCGCCGTCGGATTCACCGCTGCGGATGAGCTGCCAAGCGGCGATGCCCCTCGGTGCGCAGGCCGCCAACACCGTGCTCGCCCGGATCGCGGGGACCGAGCCTGCACCGGTGAACCAGGCCTTCGTGGGCCAGTGCGTGAGTCTGGGCCGCAAGGCAGGCGTCATTCAGGTGTCGCATCTCGACGATCGCGCGACGCCGTTCTTCATCGGCGGTCGCGCCGCGGCGTCGATCAAGGAGGCCGTCTGCAGGGCCACGGTTTGGCAGCTTGGCCTCGAGGCGCGCAAGCCGGGCTCCTACTTCTTGTTCAAGGGCGGCAAGCGGGCGGAACACCTCGCGGCGGCCGAGCAGGCGACAGCCGTCCGATGAGCGCCGCGCCGGGTGACGCCAGCGAGCACGCCGAACGGTTCACCAGCCTGCGGCCGCTGCTGTTCACCATCGCCTACGAGATCCTGGGCACCGCAACGGAATCCGACGACGTGCTGCAGGAGAGCTATTTGCGATGGGCGGAGGTGGAGCTGGAAGGAGTCCAGGACGCCAAGGCCTACCTCGCTCAACTCGTCACCCGGCAAGCGCTCAACGCGCTTCGGGCCCAGGCGCGCAGGCGCGAGGAGTACGTCGGACCGTGGCTCCCCGAGCCACTGCTGCTCGACACCGCCGACGCGTCAGCCGACGTGGTGCTCGCCGAATCGGTGTCGATGGCGATGATGGTGGTGCTCGAGACACTGAGCCCCGACGAGCGCGCGGTGTTCGTGCTGCGCGAAGTGTTCGGCTTCGGCCACGCCGAGATCGCCCAGACGGTGGGCAAGTCCACCGCGGCGGTGCGTCAGATGGCGCACCGCGCCCGTGAACACGTGCAATCCCGGCGCAAGCGGTTCGAGCCCGTCGACCCCAAGCAGTCCCTCGAGATCACGGCGCAGTTCTTCGCGACCGCGTCGTCGGGTGACGTCGACTCGCTCATTGCGATGCTGGCGCCCGACGTGGTGTGGACCGCCGACAGCGACGGCAAGGTCAGTGCCGCGCGCAGGCCAGTCGTGGGAGCGGACCGAGTCGCGCGGCTCATTCTCGGCCTGCTCCGCTTCACCGACGACGGCGGTCGCGTCGAGCCCGCGTTCTACAACGGGGCGCCAGGGCTGGTGCTGTATCTCGGCGACAAGCTCGAGGGCATCATCTCCGTCGAGATCACCGACGGCCTGATCACGCACTTCTATGCGATGCGCAATCCCGAGAAGCTGGGTGGCGTGAAGGTCAGTAGGGAGATCTCGCGCACCGTCTGACAAGCTGAGGCGGTGCGGGTGGAACGGATCGCCTCGTCGCGCAGTGCCCCGCAGGTGCTGCGGTGCGTGGCCGCCGCGACGGCGCGGCTCGGTCTGCCGCCGCCGGCAGCACTGACCGGTAACTGGTTCGGCTCACGTGCCGTCATCGCGCCGAGCGTCGCCATCGAATCCGTCGACCGCGTCTTCGACGTCGACCCCGGATCGCGGACCGACGCGATCGGCGGCGGCTGGATCGGCTATCTGTCCTATCCGGACGCCGGCCGCGACGGCGCAGGCCCTCGGATCCCCGAGGCGGCAGGCGGCTGGACCAACGACCTCCTGCGCCAGGATGCCGGCGGAAACTGGTGGTACGAAACCCTTTCCGGCGCATCTACCCCGGCGTGGCTGATGGCCGCATTGGCCACCGAGCCACCCTCCTCGGCGTGCCACGTCTCCTGGGGAGAGGCCGACCGCGATGCCCACCGCGCGGGCGTGCTGGCATGCCTGGACGCCATCGCCGCCGGCGAGGTCTACCAGGCGTGCGTGTGCACACAGATCGTCGGGACGGTCACTGGTTCACCCGTCGACTTCTTCGCCGACGCCGTCGCGCGAACCGCACCTGCGCGGGCGGCGTTCGTCGCGGGCGATTGGGGCGCGGTGGCTTCGCTGTCCCCGGAACTGTTCCTCAGCCGCGTCGGCGAGACCGTCGTGTCCAGCCCCATCAAGGGGACCCTTCCGCTGGACGAGTCGCCATCGGCGCTGCGCGAATCGGTCAAGGACGTCGCCGAGAACATCATGATCGTCGATCTGGTCCGCAACGATCTCGGTCGCGTCGCCGTGACCGGATCCGTCACCGTGCCCGAACTGCTGGTGGTCCGACGAGCGCCGGGGGTATGGCACCTGGTGTCGACGGTCGCGGCTCGCGTCGGCCTGGACGTGCCGATGTCGACAGTCCTTGATGCCATGTTCCCGCCCGCGTCGGTGACCGGGACGCCGAAGGGCCGCGCCCGGCAGCTGCTGGCGACGTGGGAACCGTTCCGGCGGGGAATCTATTGCGGGACAGTGGGATTGGCGTCCCCCATCGCGGGTACCGAGCTCAACGTCGCCATCCGCACCGTGGAGTTCGACGACGCCGGTCGCGCGGTACTCGGCGTCGGCGGAGGCATCACGGCCGACTCGGATCCCGACGCGGAATGGCGCGAGTGCCTGCACAAGGCGGCGCCCATCGTGGGGAACTCACGCTCGAGCGCGCAGGACCGCGTCGTAGAGCTCACGCCGTGACGGCGCACCAGGGTTGTCGGCGATCACTTCGGCGCACGCGTCCTTGACCCCGGCGCCCGCCTCCACCAGCGCATTGACCTCGGCCACCAGCGTCTGCAGGTCGACTCGCGGCTCGGCTCCCGCCACGACGACGGTGATCTCGCCGAGAACGCCGTCGGCGGCCCAGGCGGCGAGTTCGGCGAGAGTGCCGCGCCTGACCTCCTCATGGGTCTTGGTCAGCTCGCGGCAGACCACCGCCAACCGGTCGGGGCCAAGTTGGGCAGAAGCGTCGTTCAGGCATTCGGCGAGCCGTCGTGGTGACTCGAAGAACACGCACGTGCGTCGCTCGGCGGCCAGCGTGCGCAACCACGTGAGCCTCGCGGAGTGCTTGCGTGGCGCGAAACCCTCGAAGCAGAACCGGACCGACGGCAGCCCGGACACCGCCAGCGCGGTCGTCACCGCCGACGGCCCTGGCAGGCAGCTGACGGTCAAGCCCGCCGCCGCGCAAGCCGCGACCAGTCGATAGCCAGGATCGCTGATTAGTGGCATGCCCGCATCGCTCACCACCAGCACCGTCGCGCCGGCTGCGATCTCCTCGACCAGCCACGGCACCCGCGCCGCCTCGTTCTGATCGAAGAAGCTGACCACCTTGCCGGAAGGTGTGACGTCGAGGGTCTGCGCCAGCGTGCGGATGCGGCGGGTGTCCTCTGCGGCGACCACGTCGGCGCTGCCCAGCGCCTCGATGAGACGCGCCGAGGCGTCCCCTGCCTGGCCCAACGGGGTTGCCGCCAGTAGCAGTCGACCGGTTGTCACATCGAACAGAATACGATCGCTCGTGTGACCGCCCCGCCCATCGAGCCCGACGTGGCCGCCATCGAGAGCGCGCGCTCGGTTCCGGTGATCAGCCCCGGGCCGCTGGCACCGATCGGCGACTTCGGGCCGCAGGACCGCATGCAGGGCTGGGCGATGACGTCGGTGATCATGGCGCTGGCCTCGCTGACGCGGTTCCTCAACCTCGGTTCACCCACCGATGGCGGCACGCCGATCTTCGACGAGAAGCACTACGCGCCGCAGGCCTGGCAGATGCTCGGCAACCACGGCGTCGAGGACAATCCCGGCTACGGCCTGGTGGTCCACCCTCCCGTCGGCAAGGAACTGCTGGCGCTCGGGGAGGCCTTGTTCGGGTACGACGGGCTCGGTTGGCGATTCGCGGGCGCGGTGTGCGGCGTCGTCATCGTGGTGCTCGTCGCGCGGATCGTCCGACGGATCACCCGGTCGACGCTCATCGGCGGCATCGCGGGCCTGCTGATCATCGCCGACGGCGTCAGCTTCGTCTCGGCGCGCACGGCACTGCTGGACATCTTCCTGGTGGTGTTCATGGTGGCGGCGTTCGGCGCGCTGATCGTCGACCGCGACCAGGTGCGCGCGCGGATGCACGACGCGTTGTTCGAGGGCAGGATCGCCGAGACACCGTGGGGCCCTCGCCTCGGAGTCCGGTGGTGGCGGTTCGGTGCAGGCGTGCTGCTGGGTCTTGCCGTGGCGACCAAGTGGTCCGGGCTGTACTTCATCCTCTTCTTCGGCCTCATGACATTGGCCTTCGACGTGACCGCCCGGCGCCAGTACGGCGTGCCGCGGCCGTGGCTCGGCACCCTGCGCCGCGACGTCGGGCCCGCGGTGTACGTCTTCGGCTTGGTCCCGCTCGGCGTGTATCTCGCGTCGTACGCGCCGTGGTTCGCCTCGGAGACGGCGGTCGATCGGCATCAGGAGGGCCAGGCGTTCGGCGAAGGCGGCCTGCTGCCGGACGCCATCCGGTCGCTGTGGCACTTCACCTACGGCGCCTTCAAGTTCCACTCCGGGTTGACCAACGCGGCGGGCAATCACCACCCGTGGGAGTCGAAGCCGTGGACGTGGCCGATGTCGTTGCGGCCCGTGCTGTACGCGATCGACCAGGACAACGTGCCGGGGTGTGGCGCCCAGTCGTGCGTGAAGGCCGTGATGCTCGTCGGTACGCCTGCCATGTGGTTCATCGCGGTGCCGGTGCTCGCATGGGCGGTTTGGCGGTCGTTCGTCAAGCGCGACTGGCGGTATGCCGTGGCGCTCACCGGGTACTGCGCGGGCTTCCTGCCGTGGTTCGCCGACATCGACCGGCAGATGTACTTCTTCTACGCCGCGCCGATGGCCCCGTTCCTGGTGATGATGATCGCGCTGATCCTCGGCGACGTGCTCTATGCGCCAAGGCAGAATGCCGAGCGGCGAACGCTTGGGCTGCTCGTCGTCTGCATCTACGTGGCCGTCGTGATCACGAATTTCGCGTGGATGTACCCGATTCTCACGGGCCTACCGATTTCGCAATCGACGTGGAACATGCAGATCTGGCTGCCCAGCTGGCGTTAGCGCTCGCCGCGATCGCGGCATGGGTGAGGTCTCCATCGGCAGCGAGCAGTTGGCGCAAGGTGCGGTCACTCGCGGGCAACTGCGATGGAACTTCCAATCGATCCTTCCCGACGTCTACGCACGCAAGGGCACAGTCCCGGCGTTGCAGACCCGAATCGCCGGCGCTTGGTTGTGGTCCGGGCGGCTACCCGTTGACATTGCGCTGAGGGTCGCTAATCGAAGGATCGCGACCCTGGGCACATTCTCGGCGGGAGCTACAGCGGGTCGCGGGCGACCGGGCACGACATGCAGCGCGGCCCACCGCGACCGGTGCCCAGCTCCGAGGCCGAGATCGATAGCACCTCGATACCCGAATCGGCCAGCCGCGCATTGGTTTCCGTATTGCGCTCGTAGGCGACCACCACACCGGGCGCCAAGGCCAGCGTGTTGTTCCCGTCGTCCCATTGCTCCCGCTCGGCGGTGATGGGATCCAGGCCCGTATCGATGACGCGCAGCTTGTCGATGCCCATCGCGTCCGCCGCGGCGTCGACGAACGGCGCCGCACTGGCGATCGTCACCCCCTCCGACTTCTGCCGGATCGTGAACGCCGACAGCGAATCCACGATGTTCGGGTACATCACGACGGCGTCGACGTCGACCATCGTGCAGACCGTGTCGAGGTGCATCTGCGCACGCTCCTGTGCGATCGGCACCGCCAGCACCGTATGCGCGAGACCATCGTCGAAAAGGCTGCGCGCCAACGCTTCCGCCCCCGCGGGCGTCGTCCTCTCCCCCACGCCGACGGCAACCACTCCCGGCGCCAGGAGAAGCACGTCGCCTCCCTCGACCGGTGCGGATCGCGACTCGTAGGCCCGCCGCACCCCGAGGAAACGCGGGTGATGCGCGTAGATCAGGTCGGTCAGCGACGTCTCCCGAATGCGGGCGGGCAGCGCCAGCGACGTGATCGCCACCCGTGGTCCGATCCAGAATGACGAGTCGCGGGTGAACAGCAGGTTCGGCAGCGGGTCGATGACGAAGTCCGCGTCGTGATGCATGCGCTGCACCAGCGACAGTTCACCGCCGAGGAACGGCAACTCGCTGAATGTCATGCCTGCCATCAGGATGCGGGCCAGCGGTTCGACGTCGAGTGTGCGTAGATATGCCGAGAGTTCTTGCGCCAGTGGGAGTCCCAACCTGCGACTGTCGACGGCTGCCGAAATACCGTGCATCCGGGCGGCGCCGCTGGCGAGCGCTTCGGTCAGGAGATCGGCGAGTAACAGGACCTCGACGCCGCGCGAACGCAACAGCGACGCGAAGGCGTCGTGCTCCTCTTGCGCACGCGCCACCCACGGCATGCCGTCGAACAGCAACCGGTCGTTGTTGCGCGGGGTGAGGCGCTGGAGTTCGGGCCCAGGACGGTGCAGGATGACGACCCTTAGCGGTCCCACCTCTGAATTCGCGCCCAGCGTCGTGCCAGTCATGGGTAGCACCGTAACGCGAATCCTCACCTCAACTATGGTTGAGGTCATGGAGATGCTCGAACTGACTCCCGGCGAGATGAGCCATCGCAGCGGCGTGGCGGTATCGGCGTTGCACTTCTACGAACGTGAAGGCCTGATCGTCAGCAGACGCACGTCGGGAAATCAACGCCGCTACGCTCGCGAGACCCTTCGCCGAGTCGCATTCATCCGGATGTCGCAGCGGTTGGGCATTCCGCTGGCCCGCATTCGCGAGGCCCTCGCGACGCTGCCCACCAATCGAGTTCCCACCAGCAAGGACTGGGCGCGCCTTTCCGCCGGGTGGCGCTCCGACCTCGACGAGCGAATCCTGCACCTGCAGCGCCTCCGCGACAACCTCGCCGGATGCATCGGCTGCGGCTGCCTCAGCCTCAAGACCTGCCTGCTGACCAACCCCGGCGACGTCCTCGCACAGAGCGGACCCGGCGCGGCCAAGCTGTAGATTCGAACGCGTGTGCGATAAACTCGGGCACGTGGCAGGGATCGATCTGGCGATTCAGGAAGCGCTCTTCGACCACGACGAGCGACGCGACCTGGGTGACGGCGCATGGATCGACGTGCGCGCCGGCTGGCTCACCGGTGCCGAAGACGTGTTCGACGCGCTAGTGGCGGACATCCCGTGGCGCGCCGAGCGGCGTCAGATGTACGACCGCGTGCTCGACGTCCCGCGGCTGGTCAGCTTCCACGACCTGACGTCCGAGGCCGCGCCGCACCCGGCGATCGCGCGACTGCGCGTTCGCCTCAACGACATCTACGCCCGCGAGTTGGGCGAGCCGTTCACCTCCGCGGGTCTGTGCCTCTACCGCGATGGCAGGGACAGCGTCGCCTGGCACGGCGACACCGTCGGCCGCAGCAGTACCGAGGACACCATGGTGGCGATCGTCAGCCTCGGCGCCACCCGGATGTTCGCGCTGCGCCCCCGGTCCGGCGGCCGGTCCCTGCGACTGCCGCAGAGCCACGGCGACCTGCTGGTGATGGGCGGTTCCTGTCAGCGCACGTGGGAACACGCCGTGCACAAGACGGCCAAGCCGACGGGGCCACGCATCAGCATTCAGTTCCGCACTCGCGACGTGCGTTAGCCACCGCGGACCGCCTTCACGGCCGCGGACAGCAGGTCGCGGGCCCGCGGCGTGTCGATCGGTACGACGGGCTTGTTCGGCTCCACCAGCGGGTTGGCGGTGACGATCACTCTGAACGTCGAGAAGCTGGCGAGGTAGTTGTAGAGCTCACCACTGGCGGGCTTGTTGCCGACCATCGTCTGCACCACGCGGTGGGTGGCGAGCGTGCGGACACCGTCCATCGTCGGCGCCTCGACGACCTCGACCAGCCCTCGAATGCCACCGCCTGCGAATGCCACCTTCTTGCAGTGGTCACCGGGATCGGGAAACTGCAGCGCCTCGGACGTCTCGAGCGCGATCGCGATGAACCGGTTGCCGTCACCCTCGGCCGTCGTCGCGGCCATGTTGCCCTTCAGCCCCGGCGGCACCGTCGTGCCAAGCGCCACCTTCGCGCAGTCCGGCGGGTCGAACACCGCACCTTTCGGAAGGGGTTGCTGCGCAAGCAGACGCGGGTCGATTCCCGTCGGCGCGACGGTGCTGACCTTGAATTCGGGCCCGAAGCTCGCCTTCACGTCGAGCACCTTGGCGATGTCGGCCTTGGAATCGACGACCGCGGGCGAATTCTCCGAGCACCCGGCCAATGCGATCGCGACGGCGAGGGCGAGCAGCGTCCTGAGCATCGCCGCCAATCTACCCGGCCTCGCGCCTTCAACCGCGGATCGCCGCCACCGTCTTGACGAGTAGGTCGGACGCGACACCGGGCCCGAGCGACGGGGCCGCCGAACCGGGATCGGTCACCACCGTCACGTAGGCGACGTGCTCGCCCAGGTACGCGGTGAACGTCTCGGCGTGCGAATGGGTTTCGATGCCACCCTCGACGGTGGTGGTGGCATCGGTGATCATGCCCAAGCTCGCTGCACCGTCGATCGCGGGCGCGGCGACGAGGTTGACGACGCCGCCGGTGTGCCCGGCCGACACGGTCCAGGTGCCACACGAATCCACCAGCGCCGCGTCCAAGGTGACGGTCGCGTCGGCCACCACTGTGTAGACGATGCCGCCAGGTCCGGAGGCCGACCAGCCGTGCACGACGCCATCACCCGCCGGATCGGCCAGCCCGCCGCACGGCGAAGGATCGGCCGCCCACGCCGGACCGAGGCCCCACAGCGCCACCGGCGCCACCGTCGCAGGCAGGGCCGCGAACTCGTAATCCGTTGGCAGATCAGGGCGCACGCGCGCCACCCTTGCCGGGTTCAGTCCGGCGGCCCGCACCGACGACGAGTCCGGCACGTCGATTGGCGCGGGCGCGGCGGACTGGCCGCACGCCGCGCACAGCGCAACCGCCACGCAGGACGCGAAGACGCGCATGAATCGTTGGTACCACGGCTACGCTGACCAGCGCCGTCATCACGACGGGACGCGCCGAGAGGATACAAGATGTGCACCCGAGTCCTGTGGAACAGCAATGACATCGCCGTCCTGACCGGTCGGACGATGGACTGGCCGGAGTCGACGCAACCGCTCATCGTCGCCTTCCCTCGGGGCCGTCAGCGCGATGGCGCAGTGATGCTGGGTGAGACCGTCGTGGCCGCGAATCCGCTGCGTTGGACCAGCACGTACGCCAGCCTGGTGACAACCGTGTACGGCATCGGCTCGATCGACGGCCTCAACGAGCGGGGTCTCGCGGCACATGGGCTCTACCTCAAGACAACGGACGTCGGCGTGCGCAATCCCCGGCTGCCGGGACTGCACACCGGCTTGTGGGTGCAGTACCTCCTCGACCAGGCGGCGACGGTGTCCGAGGCGCTCGCCTTGATGGACGGCATCCAACTGGTGATGGTCAGCTCACACGGGTTCGACGCGACCATTCACCTCGCCATCGAGGACGCCGAAGGGGATTCGGCGATCCTGGAATTCGCCGGGGGCGAGCTCGTCGTTCACCATGGGCGCGAGTTCACCCTGATGACCAACGATCCGACCTACGACGAGCAACTGAACTTACTTGCCGCACAAGACTTCTCGCATCCCAGTAGCGAGATGGTCCTGCCCGGCAACGTCAACGCCGTCGACAGATTCCAGCGGGCCGCCTACTACTCGGCGCTGCTGCCCAAGCCGGTCGACGAGCGGCAGGCCGTGGCCGGCGTCATGGGGATCATGCGCAACGTGTCGGTGCCGTTCGGAGCGCCGTATGCCGAATTCGGCGTCTACAACACCGAGTACCGCTCGGTCTGCGACCTCACGAACCACGCCTACTTCTTCGAGCTGACCACCAGTCCGAGCCTCATCTGGGTGCAACTCGACCGTCTCGACCTCGACGAAGGGTCCCCGCCGACGGCCATCGATCCGTACGACGAGTCGTTGACGGGCAACGTGACACAACGTTTCGCGCCCTACGAGATCGGATTCTGACGTAGGCCGCCATTTGCCGTGTACCTTCAGTTTGCCGACGAACAGGAGACTTCATGAGAACGCACACCACACCGGCAGGCGCTGCCATCGTCCTCGTGGCGCTTGGACTGGCCATCGCCGGTTGCGGGTCGGCCTCGAAGACCGAGGCTTCTTCCTCGTCGTCGACCACGTCGAGCAAGTCCTCGAGCAGCAGCACGTCCAGCAGCAGCGCCGCGCCGACGCAAGCGGCGGGCGCCAATCCGACCATCGCGGACTACATCAAGGAGAACGGGATCACCGAGACTCCCGTCAAGCGAGGGGATCCCGGAGCGCCCACGCTCGACCTGCCGACGCCAGCGGGCTGGGCGGACGCGGGTGCCAAGACTCCGGAGGGTGCCTTCGGGACAATCGTCTTCACCGATCCTTCGATGGCCGCCGATCCCCCCTCGATCGTCGCGATCATGTCCAAGCTGACCGGCAACGTCGACCCCGCGCAGATCTTCAAGTACGCGCCAGGCGAGCTGAAGAACCTGCCCGGCTACGAGAGCGCGGGCGACGGTGGTGAGGCCAAGCTCGGCGGGTTCGACGCCTACCAGATCGGCGCCACCTACGTGAAGGACGGCGCCAAGCGACTCATCGCGCAGAAGACCGTCATCATTCCCGCCGCGGACGGCAACGGCATCTTCGTCCTCCAACTCAACGCGGGCGGCACCGAGGACCAGATCGGGCCGTTGATGGACGCCACCTCAACGATCGACGAACAGACCAGAATCACGCCGTGATCGGCCCGTGGCGGGGTCGCGTTCCCAGCATCTACAGCTAGGATCCGCTGCAAACTCGCAGCTAAGCAGGCCCGAGGAGAGATGCCATGACCTCCCACCAGCAACCCCTTGCCGGCGAACGTCCTCCCCCGCAGCGCGGGCTCAGCCGCGACGAACGAGGCCGTGACGTCAGCGCGGCGCAGGCCGAGGTCGAGGCCGAACCGTCGAAGTGGAAGCGGTTCCTCCACATGATGAGCCCGCGCCTCGTGTGGTCGATGGCCGACGGCTACCCGGTGGTCCTCAAGCAGTTCATCCAGTTCTGCCTGATTCTCATCTATCCCGCATGGGTGTTCGCCTTCCTGGTGGGCGGCCTCTTCCAACTCTTGTTCTACGTGACCGTCTACCCGCTTCTCTGGCTGCTCTTCTGGCCGGTGCGCGCCCACCAGAAAAAGCATCACCCCGAGGAATACGCGGCCAATCGGGCGAAGTACGCGAAGAAGAACTAGTGGGACTCTTCAGCCGCTCGGGCGACGTTCGAGTGACGTTGACTCCGGAGGTCGTACGGCCACGGCAGACGATCACCGCCACCATCACGACCGACAAGCCGATCGACGAGGTGGCAACGGCGACCCTGGAGTGGGGCTACGACAACTTCTACCGCTACCACTGGGCCGGCCGGGTCGATTCGGCCGCCGCGGCAGACAACGATTCCGTCTTGACCGCGGGCCAGGCGGGCACCGATTACGGCGGCGAGCGCGACACCGATGACTGGGTCTGCGTCACGCGGGCGGAACTGCCCGTCGCCACCAGTGAATTCACCGGCGCCACCGCGACGTTCAAGGTGCCGTCGTGGGCGCCGGGATCGTCGTCCCTGATCGCCCGCTGGTCGTGTCGGCTCAGGATCGAACGCGGCGGCCGAGACGTCGACGAGCGCGGCGAGTTCACGGTCGTCATTGGCAGCGCCGACGTCGACGCCGTGGTGGAGCCGATCGAGCGGTTCTCCGGCGCCGGAGAGACCGAGATCGACATCGTGCTCGGCTCGCCGCTGTACCGGGCCGGCGAGACCATCAGTGGTCAGATCGTCCTGCGGCCCACGATGGATCTGCCCACCGGCGACCTCGCGGTGTACTGGCAGCGGCAGCGCGAATCGCACCCGCTGGTGCGCTACCCCGCGGAAGGTGGTCCGATCGACGGCCGAATCGCGCAGCTGGACAAGAACATTCCGCTGCGGGCGGGCGTGCCGGTGGCACTGCCGTTTGCCATCCCCCTGCCTGACGACGCGGCGCCGACGGCATCAGCCGTGCACTCGTCGCTGTCGTGGTTCGTCGCAGCCAGGATGTTCTACGCGGGCTTCAGCGCCCATCAAGTCGAGCGGGTGCGGCGCCCGATCACCGTGGTCAACGCACCCTGACGGTCACGCTCTCGAGATCGCGGACGCCTCGGCCACCAGCTCGGCGGTCGGCCGCACCCCGGTGTATCTCTCGAATTGCTCGGCAGCCTGCAAGGCGATGACCTCGGCGCCGGTGACGACGTCGACACCCGCCTCGCGCGCCGCCTTGATCAGCGGCGTCTCCGATGGCAAAGCCACCACGTCGAACACGGTCTTGGCCGCAGCGATCGTCGCCTCGTCGAAGGCCCGCTCGGACGCCTCCGACGCACCGGCCATCCCGATCGGCGTGACGTTGACGATCACGGACGCGATGTGGGAGCCGACGTCAGTCGCATAGTCGTAGTCCAGCCGGTCGGCCAGCCTCCGGCCGCTCTCCTCATTGCGCGCGATCACGATTCCAGACCTGAAGCCGTAGTCGCGGAACGCCGCGCCCACCGCACTGGCCATGCCACCGCTGCCACGGATCAGCACCCTGCCGCTCGGATCGAGGTGGTGTTCGTCGATGAGCCGCTGCACGGCGAGGTAGTCGGTGTTGGACGCCCGCAGATGCCCGTCGTCGTTGACGATCGTGTTGACGGAGTGGATGGCCCGCGCCGACGCCTCGACCTCGTCGACGAGTGCGATGACGTCCTCCTTGAACGGCATCGAGATCGAACAGCCGCGAATGCCCAAGGCCCGCACTCCGCCGATCGCGGCGGCGATGTCAGTGGTGCTGAACGCCTTGTAGATGAAGTCGAGACCGAGCACGTCGTACAGGTGGTTGTGGAAACGGGTGCCGATGTTGCTGGGCCTGGCGGCCAGCGAGATGCACAGCCGGGTGTTCTTGTTCAATGGCGGCCTTCGGCCTCCGGCGTTCAATGGCGGCCTTCGGCCTCCGGCGCCCAACGGACCCTGCATCAGCCCACCGCACGAATCACTTGGCGCGCGACCGAACGGATCTGCCGATACAGCTCAGGGGAGAGCGAGAGATCGCGCATCAGGGGCACGTCGAAGGCCGTCGTGACGACACCCTGTTCGTCGCGGTGCCACTGTGCGCCGTAGCGGTCGAGGATTGTTCGCATCGGGAGATTGTCCGCCAGCACCCTGGCCGTGAATCGTCTGATGCCCTCACTGCGCGCGGCCACCGCGAGCGCTTCGGCGAGAAAGCTGCCGATCCCTCGACCCTGGTAGTCGTCGCCGACGATGAAGGCGACCTCCGCGACCGTCGGAGTGTCCTCGCGGACGTACCTGGCGTCGGCCACGATCGGCGCATCGATGGCCCTGTCCTCGGTGAGCACCCAGACGAAATGATCGACGTAGTCGACCTCGAACAGATAGGCCATGAGCGACGCGGTCGGAATGCGCGTCGTCTGAAAGCGGCGGTAGAACGTCTCGCTCGAGAACTGCACGGGTCCGTGGACGGTGCGCTCGTTGTCACCGGGGAGAACCGGCCGCAAGTACAGTTCCGTGCCGTCGCGCAGGGTCACCGGGATGGGCGTGACGTAGGTCGCCAGACGCTGGCGTGCCGTGCGGACGAGCTTGTCCATCATGGCGGGCACGTCGAGCATGGCCGCGATGGCTTCCCTGCCGCCCACCCAGCCGGTGAGTTGCTCGGTCACGGTGACCGTCGCCGTTCGAGGAGCGTCTCGCAGGAGAGCGATCTCGCCGACGATGAGGCCCGGTGTCACCTCGACCTCGATGGCTTCGCCGTCGGCGCCGGTATGAGCCACCCGCACCCGTCCGGAGCCGATCAACAGAAAGGAGTCGGCATGTTCGCCCTGGCGCATGAGCACCTGCCCGGGAGGGGCGGTCAGCGGACGTAGGAGGGTGGCCAACGGCCCGAGATCCCGCGGTGGGCAGCCAGCAAAGAACTCCAAGGCAGCCAGTTCGTCGGCGCTGACGGTGATGGATCCCGCCACGTAGACGAGGTTACGTCATGGCCGAGGGTCAGTTGATTGACACGTCATCCATGGGCGGCCCGTTGAGGTTGCTGACCTGCTTGTCGGCGACGGCCGTGGCGACGGCCGTTCCGTCCCGAACGACTCCGACGATCGAAACTTCGTCGTTCACCTCGAAAGTCGTTCCCGCGCCGCCGATCAGCGAACCGCGCTCGGTGATCGCATTTGTCTCGGAGTTGATGACGTAGGTACGCGCGAAGCCGTCGACGCTCTGCGCCGTCACCGACGTCGGCGACACGGCGACGAGCTTGCCCTCCTGGCTGACCGGCTGTTGGACGGCGGGGGCAGCATGCACGGCCTCGCGAGCTTGGGCCGGACGGCCGTCGACGACGTGCACGGCGATGGCTGCGGTGATCGCGGCGAAGGCGACCACGAACGACGCCGCGGCGATGAAGAACGTCGCGCGTCGGTTTGCATGATTCTGCTTGAGATGCCTGGATGCCATTCGCGGCTCTCACTTTCCGTTTTGACTTGGCAACGGTTACCCACGAGCTAACTGCGAGAAACCCGCATCCACACCGGGATGACCACCCAAAACGCCGTGAAGGCGGCCAGCGCGACGAAGCCCGCCGCAATACCGGCAGTTGGGCCGGAAACGGCGTCGAAGATGATCACCGTCATCCCGACGAGCGCCAATCCGAGAAGTAGCAAACCGGCATACTCCAACCGGTGCGCCGCCGACACCAGCGTTTGGAGGCGTCGCTGCCGAAACAGCACGCGATGGATGCCGACCGGTGCGATCAGCAGAACGGAGGCGCCCACGGCGCAGGAAACGGTGGCCAGGTAGACCACTCGCATGTCACCGTCGAGAATGTCGAAACGCTGCTGAAATGGCAGCGTGAGCAGAAAGCCGGTCAGCAACTGGACGCCGGTCTGCACCACCCGCAGCTCTTGGAGCAGGCTCGACCAGTTGCGGTCCAAGCGCTCGGTCGCCGTTTCCGATCGCGCGCTTCGATCCCAGTGTTGGTCCGCCTCGGGGTGATCAACGTCCATTTAGTGGCTGCGGAGCTCGTCGATCAAATTGCTCTTGTTCAGCGATGAATAGCCGGACAGCCCAAGTTCGCGGGCCCGCTTCTTGAGCTCTGGCACCGTCCAGTCGTCGTAGTCGCCTGCCGTGCCGCCCTTCCTGCCCACTGCCGACTTGCCACGGGCAGCAGCGGCATTCGAGATGCGCGCCGACTTCTCCTTGGAATTGCCCTGCTTGCGCAGCTCTTCGTACATTCCTTCGTTCTTGATGGACGAGTTGGGCATCGTCACACCTCCAATGGTCGATGTCAGGGGATTGCCCGTCGAACCTTTCGGCAAACACAGCGATGACTAGGCAAAACGCCATTGTTCGACTGGCGAATCCGTACTACGCTCGACCACAGGTTGAGCTCACAGCCACTGAAAACGTCATCGACGCCCGTGCACGCGTTGCGAGCGGCGGCTTTAAGGCAACAGGGCCCATTCTCTTGACGTAAGTCTCAACAACGAGCACTTTGCCCAATGGAGATCACCGTGTCCCTAGCCACCGGCACACAACGCGGCAAACAGCCGCGCCCACGCGAACGCGTCCAGTTCGCCACCTCACTCCTCCGCTCCTCGATCGTGCTCGTCACCGCCCATGGCGAGGTCGACGCGGCCAATGCACTCGCCCTCAGCAAGTACGTCGAAGCGGAACTGGAAACCATCAGCCGGCTCATCGTCGATTTGCGAGAGCTCGACTTCTTTGGTACCCAAGGGTTTTCGATTCTTCACCGGATCAACGTCATGTGTTCCCGGCACGCCGTGAACTGGGTGGTGCTGTCAGGCACCGAGGTCGACCGCGTGCTCCACATCTGCGATCCCGACGGAGGACTCCCGGTCTCCGACACGGTGGATGGGGCGATCATCGCCGTCACTCGCCCACCACGCAGCCATCTTCGGCTGGTGACGAGCCGCTAGTCCGCTTCAACCGCCCCGGGAACAGCGGTCCGGAGGGCGACCGATTGCGCCGTCCCCTTCTGCAGCACGTCGATGACGACGTCGTCGTCGAGGTAGCGCCCCACTGAATTCATGCCGGCCGTCGCGAGGACGTGGGCGTTCGCCTCGTCGCCCGACATGGGGTAGTCGGCGACACGATGGCGCCAGTGCGCCGCGATGACGGTCGCGCCAACCGCGAGGCGCGCGCACTCGCGGTCCAGCACCCGACGCAACGCCGCCGCGGACAGGTAGTAGGCCACCTCGGAGAGCACCACCAGATCGAAGTCGCCCGGTGGCCACTGGGCGTCCAGGGACGACCGGCACAGCGTGAGGTTGCGCCGTGCGCCGGCGCGCTCGCCGGTGGCTTCGAGCGCCGCCTGCGTCACGTCGCAGGCCGTCACGTGGTCGCATCGATCGACCAGCTTCTGGGTCAGCACCCCGATGGAGCAACCCGGCTCGAACGCGTGTCGATAGCGCGCGTGCGGGAGCATCGCCATGGTGATCGCGTACTTGCGCTGCTCGTACCAGCGGTCCGCGAGCTGCCACGGGTCAGCCGCGGCGGCGTACATGTCGTCGAAGTAGCGGTCGGGCAACCGCTCCATCAGCGAATCACCGCTTCACCGACGGCAAACAGCCGTTGCAGTACGAACGGCGGCAACACCACGTCCATGTCGGCCTCGTACGGCTTCAACTGCGACTCGAACACGGCCGCCGCCCGCCGTTTCCTCGCCATCGCCGCGCGGTCATGCGGGACCATCGACATCCGGTGCCACGGCACCGCGTCGTCACCTGGCTTCGCCCAGTGCCACATCCACACCGGGAATTCCAGCAGTGCGGCGTCGGTGCCTGTGACCGCGGCGGCAGCGCTGCGGCCGACCGCCTCGTGGTCGGGGTGCCCGTCCCCACGCCAGGTAGCCGCGCACCACGCCCCCTTCGGGCTGCCGGCCACCACGTCGACGAGCAGGGCGGTCAACTCGGCTTCCCGCGCAGTCAGTTCGCCGTCGGGCAAGCCGAGGCAGACCGGATCACCGAGGCCGAGGATCTTGGTCGCGTTGCGCAGCTCGGCACGGCGGTCGCGCTCCAGCCATCTGCGTTCCAGCGGTGACAGCCCCGGCACCGAGCCACCACCGTCGCTGACGGACACCACGGTGACGTCGACCCCACGCGATCGCATCAACGACGCGGTAGCCCCGAAGCCGAGTGTCTCGTCGTCGGGATGGGGAGCGACGACGATCAGGGCCGGGCAGTCGGCCAGCTCCAAGGGGGGAATCCCGTGGATCCATTCGCGCCAGTCGGCCGTCGGGGTACCGCCGCCCGCGATCGGTTGCGCGGCGAACCTGGCTCCGTTGCCCGGCGCCAGCGCGGTCATCTGGCTGCCAATTTTCCGAGCGCGGCGAGGTCGCGCTCGGCGTGACTCTGTCGGACGTAGATCGTCAGGTCGGCGACCCGCTGGGCGTGCCTGGCGTCGAGGACGAGCGGGGCGGGACCGAGCGCCCTACCGGTGCGGACGATGGCCTCGTCGACGGCGTGCTCCACGACGGCACGCACGCGTCGTGCGATGAGCTCGGCGCGACCGCCACGTGGCTCGGCGTCGACGTAACACGCGGCGGACACCAACATCGCCTCCGCGGCGGCGAGTGCGGCGTCGACCGCGCCGAGGTGCGCACGGGCATGTGCGTCCGGTACGGTCCCGTCGTGCTCCTCGGCCACCGCACGGTAGAGGGGCGCGGCAACGCCGCGTGCCCCGCCGAGCCAGCACGCCGCCACCCCCATGGCGCCGTGCCAGAAACCCGGTCTGGCGAGATAGTCCCCGGGACGACCGACGGCGACGCCCACCGCTTCGCTCAGCCGCACCGACCGGGTGTCGGAGTCATGCATGCCGACGTTGTTCCAGTCGTCCGCCAGCGGCTCGATCCCGTCCTGGCTCAGGTCCACGGCGTACAGCCCGCGTGCGTTGTCGTCGCAACGCGCGGTGATCAGGGCATGCGTGCAGATGGCCGCGCCCGAACACCACGCCTTGGTGCCGTCGAGCAGGACCCGTCCGTCATCGTCCGTGCGCGCCGACACCACGAACTGCGGCGCTTCGGCGGCCCATACGCCCCACAGTTGTCCCGCGGCGGGGGTTGGTCCGCTGAGTTCGGAGAGGATGGCCACGGCGTCGGTGTGCGCCTCGGCCAAGCGGCCCGCCACGATGTCGTGCTCTGCCAACGCGGCGA
>JAOPWT010000452.1 GCA_025965555.1 Mycobacterium sp. | reverse complement strand
GGTCGCCGTCGTGCTCGTCGCCGTTGCCGCGGTGTCGGTCAACCAGTCCACGAAGGAGTTCCGGGACGTCCGCGGGCAGCGCATGATCGCTGTCGCGGAGAACCTGGCGTCGACGCCGATCGTCCGCGACCGGTTCGCCGATCCCTTCGCCGCTCGGATTCTGGCGCCCGACGTCGATCGCGCCGTCGCCCTCTCGGGTGCGGGGGTGGCCGAGATCGCCGATCCCGCAGGCATCGTCAGGGTGTCATCGGATCCGTCCCGAATCGGCCGGACCCTGGATCTGACGGGCAGCGCGGCGCGCCAAGGCCGAGCCTGGTTCGGCGATCTCGACACCGACGGCGTGCACAGCCTGGCCGGACAGGTGCCGATCAACGACATCAACGGCGTCGTCCTGGCCATCGTCTCGGTATCGGAGCGCTATCCCACGGTGTGGCAATTGCTCAGCGGCGCAGGCGAACGGCTGCTGGTGTATCTGGGTCTCGGTGCGGCGCTGGGAATGCTGGCGTCGTGGCTACTGTCGCGTCGCATCAAACGTCAGACCCGCGGGCTGGAGATCGCCGAGATCGCCAGCCTCGCCGAACATCGGGAAGCGTTGCTGCACAGCATCCGTGAGGGGGTCGTCGCGGTGAACAACGACGGTGTCATCACGGTGCTGAACGACAGCGCGCAGGCGTTGTTGGACGTGACACCGGGCGCCGTCGGGCGTCGGGTCGACGAGGTTGGACTCGATCCGGCGGTCACCGAGTTCCTGCAGTCGGGAGGAGACGGTCGTGGCGCCCAATCCGATGTCGTGATCGTCACCCGCACAAGGGTGCTGGCGCTCAACCGCCGCTCGGCGACCAGTCAGGGCAGGACGATCGGGACCGTCACCACGATGCGGGACAGCACCGAACTCGCCTCCATGCAGGGCCAACTGTCGTCGCACAAGAGCGTGACGGACACCCTCCGGGCACAGACCCACGAGTTCGCCAACCAATTGCACACCATCAGTGGGCTGGTACAACTCGGCGAATACGACTCGGTGCACGACTTCGTCGGAGCCCTGACCCGCAGACGCGCCGAGATCAGTGATGCCGTGACACAACATATTTCCGATCCGGCCGTCGCCGCGCTGTTGATCGCCAAGACGTCACTCGCCGCCGAGAGCGGCGTCGCGCTGACGATCGCCACCGACTCGCACCTGTCGGCGCTCGATCCGGCGCTGGCGACGGACGTGATCACGCTGCTCGGCAACCTCATCGACAATGCGGTCGACGTATCCGAGGGGTCGCGCGAAGCCCTGGTCACCGTCCACATCGACGACGCGCAGGGAATGACGGTGTCCGTCACCGACTCGGGGCCCGGGGTGCCAATACACCTTCGGGAGGAGATCTTCGCCCGCGGCGTCACGTCGAAACCCGACGTGCCCGGTGGGCGGGGCATCGGCCTGGCGCTGGTCCGCCTGGTCAGCGCACAGCTCGGCGGCACGGTCGAGGTCACCGACGGGCCGGTCGGTGGCGCACGCTTCAGCGTGAAGCTGCCACCCGCCCGGCTGGCCGGCCGGGAGGTCATGACTATCGGGTGGGCCCATCGTGCGTGACGTGCTGGTCGTCGACGACGACTTCATGGTTGCCGAGATCCACCGCAAGTTCGTCGACCGGGTCGACGGTTTCACCACGGTCGGTGCCGCACGCACCGGCGCCGAAGCACTCGAGATGGCGGGTGCGCTGCAGCCGGACCTCATCCTGCTCGACGTCTACCTGCCCGACATGACGGGTTTGGAAGTGCTGCAACGGTTGCGCTCCGTCGGCAATCCTGTCGGGGTCATCATGATCACGGCGGCCCGCGAACTGGACACCGTCAGTGGTGCTCTGGACGGCGGCGCGGCGGACTACCTGATCAAACCGTTCGAATTTCCCCAGTTGCTCGCCAAGCTCGAGGCCTTCGCGGCACGTGCCGATGCGCTGGCGTCTGCGACCGGAGCCGATCAAACACTGATCGACTCGCTCTTCGGAAGTCCCGGTGGTTCGTCCGGCCCCACCCCCGGGGATCCTCTGCCGAAGGGCCTCGGTGCCGTCACGGGACAGCTGGTATTGGATGCAGTGCGTGCCACGGGCGAAGTGTCGTCGGCGGAATGCGCTGAGCTAGTAGGTATCTCGCGCGTCAGTGCGCGCAGGTACCTGGAGCACTTCCTGAGCGTCGGTGCACTCGAACTGCGTCTGCAGTACGGAGCCGGACGACCCGAACGCCGGTACCGAGGGTCGAGCGCACAATAGGGGGATGACCCACGCAGTCGAGTTGGAGCGGATCGAGTCCCTTCGCGATGCCGAGCGCAAGGCACACGCGCTGTTCGACGAGGTGGTGGCGCGCGGGCTGATCGTCCCCGGGATCGGTGAACGGCACCTCAGTGACCAGATTCGCAGCCTCGCCGACGAGATGTTCGGAACCAGGAGGTTCTGGCACAAGCGCATCGTCCGGGCGGGCGTCAACACCATGGCACCCTACGACGAGAATCCGCCGGACCGCGTCCTGGACGCCGACGACATCGTGTTCCTCGACTTCGGCCCGATCTTCGCCGACTGGGAAGCAGACTTCGGTCGGACCTACGTGCTCGGCGACGATCCCGTCAAGCATCGGCTCGCCGAGGATCTCCCGCGCATCTGGGAGGCGGGACGGGCACACTTCGCGGCGCACCCCGATATCACTGGGGCACAGCTGTTCTCGCATGTGACCGGACTCATCGGTGATGCCGGCTGGGGCCACGCGACCGAGCATGCCGGACACCTGGTCGGCGAGTTCCCGCACGTACGGATCAACGGCGACGAACTCGAGAGTTACATCGCGCCTGCCAATGACAACCCCATGCGACGGACCGACGCCGCCGGGCAGGACTGCCATTGGATCCTCGAGGTCCACCTCATCGATCGACAGCGCGGCTTCGGCGGGTTCTTCGAACAGCTCCTCGATATCCCCTCCGCGCGAACAACACCCACGACGTGAGGACCAGGACCAGCACCAGCCCGAGGACCAGGTTTTCGTCCTTCGCCGGGTACCACACCCCGGTGATGTAGTGATCGATGAAACCGTCTGACGGCAACGGCGCCATCCCCGAGCGTGCCCTGCCCCAGCACGCCGTATCCGACGAAGGCGAAGTGTACGGCGACGGTGACCGCGACGACGATCGTGTAAAAGTTGGTCATTCTCAGCACCCGAAACTCGTGACAAGCCGACCAAAACACGATACCGCTCCCCGACCTCCCATTCAGCTGGGAGGCTCTGGGCATGCCCCTCCGCCAATTAGTTGGTGTCCTCGCCTGCGCAGGCCTGCTGTTGACCGGTTGTGCGCCATCGACCCGGCCGCCCGCGGAGTCCACCGTCGAGACCGATGGCGAGCGGGCCGACGCGGTGATGCGGATCGTCGACGACGTGATGAAGCAGTCACATCTCAAGGCCGTACTCGTGCGGGTGACCCGGGACGGTAAGGAGGTCGTCACCCGTGCCGTCGGCGAGTCGATGACCGGAGTTCCCGCCACCACCGACATGCACTTCCGCAATGGCGCCGTGGCAATTTCATACGTGTCGACGCTTTTGCTGCGACTCGTCGACGAGGGAAGGGTCAGCCTCGACGACAAGCTCTCGAAGTGGCTTCCGGACGTTCCACACGCCGACCGCGTCACGCTGGGCCAGCTCGCCCAGATGACCTCTGGCTACGTCGACTACGTCATCGGAAACACGGCCATGAACGATGCGCTGTACGTCGACCCGTTCCGGCAGTGGACCACCAAGGAGTTGCTCGACTACGCCGTCAATCAACCGCTGCTCTACGAGCCGGGCACCAACTGGAATTATGCGCACACCAACTACGTGCTCCTGGGGTTGGCGTTGGAGAAGGCCACCGGCGAGTCCATGCCGAAGCTGTTGTCGGAGAAGGTGTTGAAACCCCTCGGCCTGACCAACACCGCGAACTCCGATACCGCCGAAATCCCCTCGCCGGTGCTGCACGCCTTCACCTCGGAGCGCCGGGCAGCACTGCAGATTCCCCGCGGCACCCCGTTCTACGAGGAGAGCACCTACTGGAATCCGTCGTGGACCATCACCCACGGTGCGATCCAAACGTCGAACATCTACGACCTCGAGGCCACCGCGGTGGGCATCGGCTCGGGCAAGCTGCTGAGTCGCGACTCCTACGAGAAGATGATCTCCACGGATCTTCGCGGCAAGACCAGGGTGCAACCGGGGTGCACCACGTGCGCGCCGATGGTCGATGGCTACACCTACGGTCTCGGCGTCGTCATCTCCGGAGGCTGGCTGCTGCAGAATCCGATGTTCGCAGGCTACTCCGCCGTCGAGGCCTATCTGCCGGACAAGAAGATCGCGATCGCCGTGGCCGCGACGTTCGCACCAGGGGCATTCGACGACGAGGGCAACTACTCGAACACCGCCGAGGTGCTGTTCCGCCGGATCGGCGCCGAGCTGGCCCCGGATCAGGCCCCACCCGTGCCACCTGCGAAGTAGCGGCCATCCCCCGTATCCTCTAGCGGTGGCGAAGAAGGTGCTGTTCCTCTACAACGACCCGAATGCTCCCGAGGCGATGCTCGGTGATGCATTCACCGAATGTGGTTACGACGTCCAGACATTCGAGGTGGTCACCGCTGAAAGAGCCGCGGACCCGGCGTTCGACGTGACGTTCCCCGATCCGAAGGCCTACGACGCGGTCGTCCCACTCGGCTCGCGCTGGTCGGTCAACGACGGCGAGCGCGGAATGGACTGGATCACCTCGGAGGTCGCCATGGTGCGCGATGCGCAGTCCGCGGGTGTTCCGATGCTCGGCGTGTGCTTCGGCGGCCAACTTCTGGCGCACGCGCTCGGCGGTTCGGTCACGCGGTCACCCGCACCCGAGATCGGCTGGTACGACGTCGAATCCGCGCGGACCGACCTCGTTCCCGGCGGCCCGTGGTTCGAATGGCACTTCGACCGGTTCACCGTGCCGGAAGGTGCTGTCGAGATCGCCAGGAACGGCAGCGCGTCGCAGGCCTTCGTGATGGGCTCGGCGATGGGCATCCAATTCCATCCCGAGGTCGACGAAGGACTTCTGGAGATGTGGCTGACGGGCGACGGCGGCGACGAGATCGCCCAACTCGGCCGTACCGCAGACCAATTGCGTAGCGCCACGACACGAGAACTCGAGAGTGCCACCAAGCGGGTGCATGCACTGGTCAGGGCGTTCGTGGACACGGTGGCCACCAGAGAGCCCTGACCGCGCGTCAGCCCCGATCGTGCCCGAGTTGGTGCGCGAGCGCGTCCGCGATCAAGGGCTGGCGGAACCGGTGCCCGGCGTTCTGCAGCTTGACGGGGGCCACGCGCTGGTCGGCCTCGGCCAGTTCGCGCGCACCCTGGCCACCCAGCAGGAGCCGGGGTCCGAACGCAGGCACGGGCAGCACCGCGGGACGATGCAGCGTCTGCGCAAGTGCCTTGGTGTAGTCGACATTTCGCACCGGGTTCGGCGCCACCGCGTTGACGGGTCCGGTGAGGCGGTCGTCGTACAGCGCCCGGTAGTACACGTCGAGGAGGTCGTCGATGCCGATCCATGACAGCCACTGCTGCCCACTGCCGAGCCGTCCACCCAGCCCGGCGGTGAACAGCGGGCGCATCAGCCTGAGCGTGCCACCGCGGGCGGCCTGCACGATCCCGGTACGCACCGCGACGACGCGGAGCCCGGCTTCGGTCGCAGGCGCAGCGGCGGCTTCCCAGTCGGCGACCACGTCGGCGAGGAACCCGTCGCCTCGCGCGCTGTCCTCGGTCAGCACGGTGTCGCCGCGGTCGAAACCGTAGTACCCGATCGCCGAAGCGGTCACGAACGTGCGCGGGCCTCCCGTGCCGCGCGCCGCCACCTCGGCGAGTTCGCGCGTCGGCTCGATGCGGCTGTCGCGGATCGCCGCGCGATGCGCGTCGGTGAACCGGCCCGCGATCGACGTGCCGGCGAGGTGCACCACGGCGTCGACACCGTCCAGCAGATCGACGGCAGGTGCGTCGGGATGCCACTGCCGTTCGTCGGGACCGCCTGCGGCATGCCTGACCAGGCGAATCACCCGGTGCCCACCGGTGGTGAGCAGCGCGGTGAGCGCCGAGCCGACGAGACCTGACGACCCGGTGACCGCGACGGTCAGCGGCTCCAAGCCCGCCTGCGCGGCATCGCGGTGCGCGGCGAGATCGTCGGCCAGTTGCCGGTGGCGATAGACGAACGTCGGTTTCAGCGCGGCTGCGGGGATCGGCGCCTCGACGCGGTCGTAGACCCGGGTGGCTCCGGGCCCCTCGGCGCTGAACTCGTGGGTGTGGCGCCACGTACCGATGATCCTGGGCGGCCACGACCTCGGACCGTCCGACGAGAGTTGGTCGACGAAACGGTGTGGCGGGTCGAACTCCGCACCCTCGTGTTGCGCGACCCATCGAAGACCCGCAGGCAGACCCAGCACCGCACGCCCGTCGGCCACCGATGCCGTCTCGGCGACGACCTTCATCGGCTGCCACGGCGGGACGAGGCGCGGCATTGCGCCCGGCCGCGTGTGCCAGGCGAACACTGCGTCAAGGGGATGGTCGACGACGCTCTCGTACTCGATGCCCACGACCTCCATTCGTAGCGCCCGCCTCGGCGGATTGCCACCCTGCCAACCGAAGTGGGTCCGGCTCCGAATCACGTTGGTGACTTCGAACGTCAAGGCAGGTGTCTTGGTGCTCCCCGGTGGGCGCCCCAAGAGCGATGTGCCGTCACGGGCCTGGCAGTTGGCCAACTTCCGGATCGAACTGCTGGCGCGGTCGTTGCAACGCCGGGTTGGAGCAGACGGCGACGTACGACGCGTGCAGTACCGGGTGCGGGGCTGGAATCCGCGGTCCCTCGATGCACTGCGCGACGGGAGAGCGGCGTTGGAGGACATGCTCGAGCGCGTCGGCGACGGACCCGTCGTTCTGGTCGGACACTCCATGGGCGGGCGGGTCGCGGCGCATCTCGCGGCCGGCGGACGTGTCGCCGCCGTCGCAGCGCTGGCCCCGTGGTGGCCGGAGGGCGACGGTGACCTGATTCCCCCGTCGTGCAAGCTGCTCACCATGCACGGGACCGCGGACACCTGGACCGATCCCGCGGCGTCTCGGGTCCAGACGCTGCGCGCCGCATCCCGCGGTGTGGACGCCGAGTGGGTGGACTTTCCAGGCGCCGGGCACTTCTTGCTGAAGGACTACGCGCGGTGGCACCGCCTCACCGCCGAGTTCGCGATCACGCAATGGTCCGAGCGCTCACAGGCTTAGGCTCGGTCATCGGGCACTTCACGGAACGTACTTTCCAGGACCGCCGCGACGCCGGCCGCGTTCTTGCCCGAATGCTGGCCGAATACCGCGACCGTCCCGACGTCTGGGTCCTCGGCCTCGCCAGGGGCGGCGTGCCGGTGGCCGCTGAGATCGCCGCGGCACTGCATGCCCCGCTGGACGTGTTCGTCGTGCGCAAGCTCGGCGTGCCACGATGGCCCGAACTCGCGATGGGCGCCATCGCCAGCGGTGGCGGCCTCGTCGTCAACGAGGACGTGGTGCGGGGCGCACACGTCAGCGAGGCGCAACTGCAAGCCGTCATCGCCGTCGAGACCGAAGAGCTCCGGCGCCGTGAGGCGACGTATCGCGGTGCCGCCCCGCCTGTTTCGTTGGCCGACAAGACGGTGATCCTCGCCGATGACGGCATCGCGACGGGTGCCACCATGCTCGCCGCGGTTCGGGCGGTGCGGGGCGCCAAGCCGGCGCGGGTGATCGTCGCGGTGCCGGTCGGACCGCACGAGGTGCGCGAGCGACTGCGCGGTGAGGCCGACGACGTCGTGATCGCGACCATGCCGCGACGCTTCGAAGCGGTGGGACAGGTCTTCGCCGACTTTGGACAGGTAAGCGACGAGGAAGTGCGGGCAGCGCTGCAGACTTAGTCGCGCTTGGCTTCCGAGCCTGCCTCGTCGGTGGTCTCGACGGCGACCGTGGACGTCTCGGCTTCTGCGGCGACCTCGGCGGGCTCGTCCGGGTAGTCCTCGGTGACCTCGGACTCGGGAACCGCCGGAATGATGGCGGTCTCGTCGTCACGATTCTCGACGTCCGAATCGCTGACGTCGGTGCTGCGGGAGCGTTCCCGGAGCGCGTCGACGATCAGGAGGAGAACGCCGATCACGCTGGCGCCAATGCACACCCATGCGATCAACTCATTGCTGGTCACCACAGCGGTCACCAATGCCGCGAGGCCGATGACGGCAAGGACTAGCGCAACGATCAACATCAATCAGCCGATCAGTTGTTTCCCCGGTTGAACTGGTTGAACCCGCCGCCGTCGTTGTTCGCGGTCGAGTCAACCGGTGCCGCCGAGCCACGCTGGCCGAGCTCCTCGAGCTGAGACTCGAGGTAGGTCTTGAGCCGCGTGCGGTATTCGCGTTCGAAGGTCCGCAGCTGCTCGAGGCGACCCTCGAGGACGGTCCGCTGCTGGTTGATGGTGCCCATGATCTCGGAGTGCTTGCGCTCGGCGTCGGCCTGAAGCGCGTCCGCCTTCTCCTGTGCCTGCCGAAGCTGCGTCTCGGAGCGGGTCGTCGCATCCGCCAGCATGGCGTCCGCGCGCGACTTGGCCTCGGCGACCGTGGTCTCCGCGGTGTGGCGGGCCTCGCTGACCATGGCGTCGGCCTGTGCACGGGCGTCGGCGAGCAGCTTGTCGGACTCGGCCTTTGCGGTGCCGGTCAAGCGGTCCGCGGTGTCCTGCGCCAGCCCGAGGATCTTCGCGGCCCTGACATGCGAGTCCTCGCTGACCGGCGCGGCGGCGACGGGTTGCGGCGGAGCCTCGTAGGCCGGCTGCGGGGCCGCGACGGGCTCCGGCTCCGGCTCGGGCTGGTACTGCGGGATGGACTGAGTCGCCTGGGCCCCCCCACCGGCCCGCGCACTCGCGAGCTCCTGCTCGAGCTCGGAGACGCGCTGACGAAGGTCGGCGTTCTCCTCGATGAGGCGGGTCAGCTCGTTCTCAACCAGGTCGAGGAACGCGTCTACCTCATCCTCGTTGTAGCCGCGCTTTCCGATAGGCGGCTTGCTGAACGCGACGTTATGGACGTCGGCTGGTGTAAGCGGCATTGTCTGCCCCCTTGAGGTCTGGACCGTCAACCGGTGTCAAAGTGTAGAGCCATGCTGGAAGTAACTGGCGTCCATCCTGTCACAGTAGACCCGGCGGTTGCGTGCGAGGTCCAGAAATAAGAGCGAATTTCAAAGTACGAAGACTCGACGACGGCCCCGGCAAACCCGCTTTCGCTACCGCCGGACTACTGACTCCACGCGAGTTCCATGCCGATGAAGGCGGCGAGCAGAAGCACCATGATCGACAGGTCGAAGCGCACCGCACCTATCGTGAGCTGCGGAATGATCCGACGCAGCAGCTTCACCGGCGGATCGGTCACCGTCATGATGACCTCCAGGACCACGACCATGAAGCCCCTGGGGCGCCAGTCCCGGCTGAACGATCGAACGAACTCGACGACCACCCGCGCGATGAGCAGAAGCCAGAACGCGAACAGCACGAATCCCAGGATCGAGAAGAACAGGGACAACGGTGCGACCTCACTCCGGGGGGTGGTGACATTGAATACGGCTGGGATGCGAGTCGGACGCGACTCGATTGGTTCAGCTCCAGCCTACTCAGATGGTCACTGGTAGGCGTAGAAGCCCGCCTCGGCGATACGCCTGCGCTCATCGGCGGTGACGTCGACGTCGGCCGGCGACAGGAGGAAGACCTTGGTGGCGACCTTGTCGAAGGAACCGCGGAGTGCGAACGCCAGTCCGGCCGCGAAGTCGACGAGACGCTTGGCGTCGGCGTTGTCCATCGACACCAGGTCCATGATGACCGGTGTGCCGTCGCGGAAGCGCTCGCCGATGGTACGGGCCTCGCTGTAGTCCTTGGGGCGCAGTGTGGTGATCTTCGCCAGCGGGCTGCCCTCCTCGAACAGTGCCGCCATCCGGCGCGGCTCCATGGCGACCGCGCCGTGGGTGGCGCCGCGCAGCGTGTTGAACCGCGGCCGCTCGAAGTCGCGCCGTCCGCGCAGCGGTGGCTCCTCGAGGTATCCGCCCCGGTAACCCGCAGGCGCAGCATCGAATTCACGGCCGCCCGGCCGATCCATCCGGTCGTCGTAGCCGCGAGCCTCGGCGCGGCCGTAGCCCTCGTCCTCGAAGCGCTCCTCGCGGGGTCGACGCGGGTAGGCACCGCGCGACGTGCGGTCCTCGTCGTCGTATTACTCGTCGTCGTAATCGTCCATCGGTGCCATACCGAAGTAGGCCTTGACCTTATGCAGTGTGCTCATCGGAGACCCTTCTGATGACTGAAATCTGTGTTGTCTGTGATGAAGATGTGACTGGAGTGACTACTCAGGGTGACGTTAGAGGACGTTGCCCCAGAAGGGCGGTACCGACACGCACACAGGTCGAGCCGTGTTTGACCGCCGTCTCGAGGTCCCCCGA
>JAOPWT010000445.1 GCA_025965555.1 Mycobacterium sp. | reverse complement strand
GCCCGGCCTATTCGCGCTGCCGATCGTGATCGTCATGATCCTGCTCGTCATCCCGCTGGGTCAGCTGGCGCTCGGCGGCATCAGCGAGAAGTACCTACCGCCTGACAACGCGGTGCGTCAGGCCCAGAACGCCTTCGACTCGAGCTTCCCCGGGTATCGCACCGAGAAGCTGACGCTGGTCGTCCAGGGTGCGACGCCCGAACAGCTGGCCCAGGTCAAGAACGAGGCCTCTCAGATCACCGGCTTCACCGGCACCTGGGACGAGCGGCCCGTCGCACCCGACGTCAAGGACCCGAAGATCCCGATCGGCACGGACGGACAACCGCACCCCTGCCTGTCCAAGGACCTTCCGTGCGTGCTGCAGAACGGTCTCGAGGTGCGCAATGACGCCGCCAAGAAGATCGACGAGCTCCGCGGCATTTCCGCGCCCAAGGGCGTGACGATCTGGGTCGGCGGCACTCCTGCGCTGGAACAGGACAGCATTCACAGCCTCTTCGCGAAGCTGCCGCTGATGGTCGTCGTGTTGATCCTCACGACCACGGTGCTGATGTTCCTGGCGTTCGGGTCGCTGGTGCTACCCATCAAGGCCGCGTTGATGAGCGCGCTCACGCTCGGCTCGACGATGGGCATCCTGACGTGGATGTTCGTCGATGGTCACGGCTCCGGCCTGATGAACTACACGCCGCAGCCACTGATGGCGCCGATGATCGGCTTGATCATTGCCGTCATCTGGGGTCTGTCGACCGACTACGAGGTGTTCCTGGTGTCCCGCATGGTTGAGGCCAGAGCGCGCGGGATGTCCACGGCCGAGGCGATCCGCATCGGTACCGCCACCACGGGCCGGCTCATCACGGGCGCCGCACTGATCCTGGCGGTCGTCGCAGGCGCGTTCGTGTTCTCCGACCTGGTCATGATGAAGTACCTTGCCTTCGGCCTGTTGCTGGCGCTGCTGCTCGACGCCACGATCATCCGAATGTTCCTAGTTCCGGCGATCATGAAGATGCTCGGTGACGACTGCTGGTGGGCACCGCAGTGGATGAAGCGCATCCAAGAGCGGCTGGGACTCGGTGAAGTGGAACTCCCCGACGAGCGCAAGCGTCCGACGGCCCGCGAACCAGAGGTGGATTCAGAAGCGCTCGTCGGCGCAGGCGCACCCATGCGGGCGCTGCCGGCTCACGACCCCACCCATCCGCAGGGCGGCCAGCGGTCGGTCGCCACCGGCAAGGTCGCACCGCAGCGGGTCAGCCCGCCGTCGGCCGCGGGCACGACGCGCATTCCGACACCGCCGACTGCACCTGCAGCCGAGCCGCCCACCACGCGGATGCCCGCAGCCCCCGCCGATCAGACCACCCGGCTGTCCACGCCCGCCGACCCGGCCACCACGCGCACGCCGCGGGTCGACCCTGGCCGTACCGCCACCCCACCGCGGACACCGGCCCCGGCCAAGGGTGCCAGCGCCCGCGGGGCGAGTGCCAACGGTAGCCGTGAGATCGAGTCGTGGCTGGGAGACCTGCGCGGCGGTTCGAACTCACAACCGGACGCGCCGCGGCCACCGGCCACGGCCCGGCGCCAGCCACCCCCGCCTGCCGCCGAACCGCCAACCACGGCGATCCCGACTCAACGGCCGTCGGACTCCGAGCCCACCGAGAAGATCGACACTCGGGAAGGTGAGAAGAACCCCAAGCGTCGCGGCGGCGGGGTCAGTGCGGCTGACCTGCTCCGGCGCGAGGGTCGACTCTAGGCCCTGGGCTCCGAATCGGCGCGACCCGCGTCGATGGCCTCCAGGTCGTCGGCCTCACCCGCGATCGGTGGTCCGACGCCGGCAGCGAGAGCGCTCTCCTCGGCATCCGGATCCTCGGCGAGCAGCACGCGCATCGCGCTGTTGAGCACGGCGACGATCGGGACGGCGAGCAGAGCTCCCACGATGCCCGCCGTGACGCCGCCCGCAGCGATCGCGAGCACCACCGCTAGCGGATGAAGCGACACCGCGCGGCCCATCACCAGCGGCTGCAGGATGTGCGCCTCGAGCTGCTGCACCGCGATGATCAGCCCGAACGTGATCAGGGCATAGACCCAGCCCTTGGCGATCAACGCCACGATGACGGCCAGGCCGCCGGTCAGCACCGCACCGACCAGTGGGATGAACGCGCCGAGGAAGACGAGCGACGCCAGGGGCAACGCGAGCGGAATGCCCATGATCGCCAGGCCGGTTCCGATGCCGACCGCGTCGACGAGCGCGACGAGGAACGTGGCGCGGACGTAGCCGATCAGCGAGTGGAAGCCCGCCCGGCTGGCATCGCGCACCCGGTCGCGGACGGTCAGCGGGAAGATCCTGGTGACGAACGCGAAGATGTTGCGGCCGCCCTGCAGCAAAAAGATCAGCGTGAAGAACATCAGCAGCGCGCCGGTGACGATCTCGGTGATGGTGCCCGCCGTCGACAGCGCGCCACTGGTCAGCTTCGCCTGATTGTTCTTCAGCGCCTCGATCGCGGTGTCGGTCGCACTCTTGATCTGATCGTTGCTGAAGTGCGAGAGCAGGCCGGTGTTGAGTGAGTTCCTGGCGTTGGTGATGCTGAGCGTCACCTGGTCGACCAGCGCGGGCGCGCCCTGGATGAACTGGCTGACGACGAAGGTGAGGATGCCGCCCACCACGACGATGCTGCTGAGAATGACCCCGGCCACGGCCCCGCCCCTCGGCAGTCCGCGGCGGTCGAGGTAGTCGACGAGCGGCAGGAGCATCGCCGTCACCATCGTCGCGAGCAGCACGGGCACGACGATGACCTCGAGGTGCCCCACCACCCAGATGAATGCGGCCAGGGCGCCCATGATGATCAGCAGTCGCCACGACCAGGCGGCCGTCTTGCGAATGATGGGATGCACCGACGCGTCGGCCTGCGTGTCGAGCGACACTGAGAAGCCCTCTGGCATTCCGGTAGCGTAACGACTCGCCGCACGCGTTCCTGGCAAGCTGGTCGGGCGGTCGTCCCGCATTACCCTGTACCGGTGTCGCACGACGCGTCGAAGGGCAGCCGCGAAGCGACCCGGGAATCAGTTCCGGTGAGCGACGCCAGCCGCCGAGACAGCCGCCCGCGCGGTAAATACTGGTGGTTGCGCTGGGTGATCATCGGCATTGCCGTCGCGGTGCTCGCCGTCGAAGTGGTGCTGGTGTGGGATCAGCTCGCCAAGGCGTGGCGGAGCCTGCTGTCGGCGAACTGGTGGTGGGTACTCGCGTCGGTCTTCGCGGCACTGGCGTCGATGCACAGCTTCGCCCAGATTCAGCGCACCCTGCTGAAGTCTGCAGGCGTCCACGTCAAGCAGTGGCGATCCGAGTCCGCGTTCTACGCAGGCAACGCGCTGTCGACGACCATGCCGGGCGGCCCCGTCCTGTCTGCGACGTTCGTCTATCGGCAGCAACGCCTTTGGGGCGCCTCGCCGATGGTGGCGTCATGGCAGTTGGTCATGTCGGGCGTGCTGCAGGTGGTCGGGTTGGCCCTCCTCGGACTTGCGGGCGCCTTCCTCCTCGGCGCCAGCAAGAACCCCCTTTCGCTGATCTTCACACTCGGTGGTTTCGTCGCGCTGCTGGTGCTGGCGCAGACCGTCGCGTCGAATCCCCAGCAGATCGACGGCATCGGAGTGCGCCTGCTGTCGTGGTTCAACTCCGTGCGTGGCAAGCCGGCCGACACCGGCCTGGACAAGTGGCGCGAGATGCTCGAGCAGCTCGAGTCGGTCAGCCTGACCCGACGCGCACTCGGCACGGCGTTCAGTTGGTCGCTGTTCAACTGGGTCGCCGACGTCGCGTGCCTTGCCTTCGCCGCGTACGCCGCGGGTGGCAAGCCGTCACTGGCGGGCCTGACCGTCGCCTATGCCGCGGCGCGGGCGGTCGGCTCCATCCCGCTGATGCCGGGCGGACTGTTGGTCGTCGAGGCCGTCCTCGTCCCCGGTCTGGTGTCCAGCGGCATGACGTTGGCCTCGGCGATCTCGGCGATGCTGATCTACCGACTGGCGAGCTGGATCTTCATCTCGGGGATCGGCTGGGTGGTGTTCTTCTTCATGTTCCGCATGGAGAAGGACATCGACCCGGACGCGGCGCTGGACGCCGAGCCGGACTCCGGTGCCACGGCGGCACAGTTCAGCCCAGACCCCGAAGCCATCTACGATCCCGAAGCAAGACACGAGCCCGAGGCAGGGCCATAGGATCGGCGGATGCACCGCGCCATCCGGAACACCTTTTCGATTCTGGGTGCGGCCGCCCTGCTCGCTGCCTGCGACAGCTCCACCAAAGCACCGTCCGAGTCGACCTCGGCATCGGGGTCGGCGACCTCCGCGACCTCCACGACCCCTGGGTCTCCGACACCCTCGCCTTCTCCCGCGGCGGCGGTGCAAGCCACCCCCGTCCTCGTCGCTGTCGTCGCCCCGCCGGTGCCGGTGCCGACCACCGACGGCAAGAAACACCTCGCCTACGAACTGCAGCTGACCAACGCACTCGGCGGCGACGTGACGCTGAAGTCGTTGTCCGTCAAGGCCGGAACCGACGACCTGCTGACGTTGGCGGGTGACGAACTGGCCTACTGGACGCGCGCGCTCGGTGCCACGCAGACCCCGACGACCACCCTGGGCCCCGGCCAGGCGGGAATCGTGTGGCTCGACGTCGTGCTCGACGGCTCGGCTCCAGTGCCCACCGAACTGTCCCACACGATCGTCGTCGACCTGGCCAAGCCGATGCCGCCGCTGCTGCCCGCCACCATGACCGAGGAGGGCGTCGCGC
>JAOPWT010000424.1 GCA_025965555.1 Mycobacterium sp. | reverse complement strand
CCGCGACGGTGGGAGATGCGTTGGCGGACAACCAGTTGGTGGGCTGGTTCCAGGGGCGGGCGGAGTTCGGGCCACGTGCGCTCGGTGGCCGGTCCCTGCTCGTCGACCCACGACAGGTGGGCAACCTCGAGCGGCTCAATGCCGTCAAGGGGCGTGAGCAGTTTCGTCCCGTCGCCCCCATGGTGCTCGCCGAACGCGCCGCGGAGATCTTCTCCCGCGGACCGCTGCCGAGCCCCTACATGTTGTTCGTCCACGACGTGGCCGAACAGTGGCGCGAGCGGATCCCCGCGGTGACCCACGTCGACGGCACCGCAAGGATTCAGACGATCGATCGGTCCCAAAAGCGGTTGTACGACACCATTTCCCGATTCGCCGACCGCACGGGTGTGCCGGTCGTGGTGAACACCAGCTTCAACACCGCGGGACGTCCGATGGTCGACAGCCCGCGCGATGCGCTGGAGTGCTTCGGCAGTTCGCCCATCGACCTGCTGGCGATGGGTCCGTTCATCGTGCGGCGCGGCAGATGACCGTCACACTGGACTGCTCGATCGTGATCCCGACCATCGGTCGGGAGTCGTTGCTGCGGTTGCTCGCTGCGCTGGATGAGGAGAGCGAAGTCAAGCCGGCCGAGATCATCGTCGTCGATGACCGCTCGAATCCGTCGGGCGATCTGATGCTGGACTCCCGGTTTCCGCTCGTCGTTCTGCGCAGTGGCGGTCGCGGGCCGGCCGCCGCCCGCAACGTCGGATGGCGCGCAGCGGCAAGCCGGTGGGTCGGCTTCCTCGACGATGACGTTCTGCCGCAACCTGATTGGCTGTCCTGGCTCGCTGACGACTTGAACGCCGCCGAGGCCGCGCGCGCCGTCGGTTCGCAGGGCGTCCTTGAGGTGCCTGCGGCGGCCGGCAGCCGCGCGACCGATGACGAGCGCCGCACCCATCGACTGGCCACGGCGCGGTGGATCACCGCCGACATGGCGTACCGGCGTGACGCACTGGTCGCCGTCGGCGGCTTCGACGAGCGGTTTCCGCGTGCCTACCGCGAGGACTCCGACCTGGCGCTGCGATTGGTCTCCGGCGGTCACCGCATCCTGTCCGGACGTCGCAGAGCCAGCCATCCGGTGGCAGCCGCCACGGCGATGAGCAGCGTGCGTGCCCAGATCGGCAACCGTGACAACGCCTTGATGCGACGCAAGTTCGGCCGTGGCTGGCGCAAGGCGATCGGTGAGGGACCCGGCCGCATGCCTGCGCACGCGATGACGACCGCCTCGGCCCTCGTGGCGTTGGGTGCCGCCGCACTGGGCCGTCGGTCGTTGGCGCTGGCGGGGGCAGCCGCTTGGCTGGGATTGGTGCTCGAGTTCGCCGTCCGGCGCTTCCTCCCGGGCCCGCGCACTCCTTCCGAAGCCATCCGGGTCGCCATGACGTCGGCACTCATTCCCGAGGCCGCGCTCTGGCACCGACTGGCCGGGGAGTGCACGCACCGCCGGGCCGTACGCGAACCGGTCCTCGCCGTGCTTCTGGACCGCGACGACACGATCATCGCGGACGGGCCGTTCCTCAACGATCCCAACGGGGTTCGACCGCTGCCGGGTGCGGCTCAGGCACTGGAGAGGCTGCGCGCCAGGGGCGTGCGGCTTGCGGTGGTCACCAACCAGTCCGGTGTGGCGCGGGGTCTGATCACCGCCGAGCAACTGGACGCGGTCAACGCGAAGGTCGACGCGGTACTCGGCCCGTTCGACTCGTGGCAGGTCTGCGTGCACGACGACGGCGACGGATGCGTCTGTCGCAAGCCGAGTCCGGGCATGGTGCTCGCGGCCGCGACCGCCCTTGGTGTGCCGCCGGAGCGCTGCGTGATGATCGGCGACACCGGTGGTGACGTGAATGCGGCCCTTGCCGCAAACGCCCGCGCCGTGCTGGTGCCGACGCCGAGGACGCTTGGTGTCGAGATCGCCAACGCGAGGGCGCGGGCCAAGGTGGCGGCAAGCCTGACCGATGCGGTGGCCATGGTGCTGCGGGAGTCGCGGTGAGTACCGCGGTGGTGGCTCGCCTCGACAGCGCGGGCGACGTGTTGATCACCGGGCCTGCCGTGCGCGCCATCGCCGCACGACACGACAGGGTGGTCTTCGTTGCCGGTCCGCGGGGTCGCGCCGCCGCCGAACTGTTGCCCGGGGTCGACGAGATCGTGGAGTGGCAGGCGCCGTGGGTGGACTTCGATTCCCCCGAGCTGACCGCCGACCACGTCGAGGCACTCGTCAAACAGCTGCGAGATCTTGCTGCCGACCGCGCGTACGTCTTCACGTCGTTTCACCAGTCTCCGCTGCCGTTCGCGCTGCTGTGCCGGATGGCGGGGATGCCATGGATTGGTGCCATCTGCGAGGACTATCCCGGCACCCTGCTGAATCTTCGCCACCACGTCGAGCCGGGCGTGCCAGAGCCGGTGCGCGCGCTGTCCCTGGCGCAGGCCGGTGGCTGCTCGCTGCCCGTCGGTGACGACGGAGGCCTGGGCATCAGGTACGTGCCCGGCGTTCCCGCGAACATGGCTCGACGCATCGGCGAAGGACCGTATGTCGCCTTTCATCCCGGGGCGGCGGTGTCCGCCCGCATGCCGACAGCGGCGCGCAGCGCTCGCATGGTCGCCGCCCTGTCGGCGGCAGGGCAACGCGTGGTGGTGACCGGCGCGGCGTCCGAGCGCACGCTGACCGCGCAGGTCGCCGGTGAATGCGCCGTCGATCTCGGCGGCTGCACCGAATTTCGGTCCCTGGCTGCGATTTTCGCCGCCGCGGAGGTCGTCGTCGTGCCGAACACCGGTCCTGCGCATCTGGCCGCCGCCGTCGGTGCACCGACGGTGTCGCTGTTCGCCCCTGTGGTGCCCGCCTCGCAGTGGAGCCCGTACGGCGCCGCAGTGACGGTGCTCGGAGACCAGAGCGCACCGTGCCGGGCGACCAGGGCCAGGGACTGTCCGGTACCGGGCCATCCGTGTTTGGACGGCATCACGGACGCAGATCTGCTCGTCGCGGTACGCGCCGCGGCTCGAAGGAAGGGGCCAAGATGATTACGACGCACTTCGACGCGCTGGTCACCGCAATCGGCAGGACCTCCGCCGACATCGACCGGGTGGTGTCGTGGGGTCACCACCTGGCCGACGTGTTGGGCGGCGGTGGTCGCCTGCTGGCCTGTGGAAACGGCGGAAGTGCCGCGGAGGCGCAGCATCTGACGGCCGAACTCGTCGGGCGTTTCCGGTCCGAACGTGTTCCGCTGTCGGCGATTTCACTGCACGCCGACACCTCGGCGCTCACCGCGATCGCCAACGACTACGGCACCGATGAGATGTTCGCCCGTGGCGTGCGCGCGCACGGCCGTCGCGGGGACGTGCTGGTGGCCTTGTCGACCAGCGGTAGCAGCCCGAACGTGCTGGCCGCCGTCAAGGCGGGCCACGACGTCGGCATGACCACGTGGGCCTTGACCGGGGCGGCCCCGAACCCGTTGGCGGGCACGTGCCATGACGCGATCTGCGTCGAGGCCGATTCGACCGCCACCGTGCAGGAGGTCCATCTCGTCCTCGTCCATGCGCTGTGCATGGCCCTCGACGACGTACTGCTCGGGGCGGGGCAGTCATGAGGCGCGGCCCACTGGTCGTTGTCGGCGACTCGATGCTCGACGTCGATCTCGAGGGGTCGGCGACCCGGCTGAGCCCGGAGGCGCCCGTGCCCGTCATCGACGCCGAGCGGATGTGGCAGCGTCCTGGCGGTGCGGGCCTTGCGGCGCTGCTCGCGGCCCGGCACGAGGACGACGTCGTGCTGATCACCGGTCTCGCCGACGATGACGGTGGCAGCCTGCTCCGAGAGCTGTTGCACGCCGCGGGTGTTCGTGTCATCGGATTGCCGATGTCGGGTAGCACCGTCACCAAGACCCGGGTGCGGGCGCGGGGACAGTCGGTACTGCGGATCGATCAGGGCGACGCCACGCACGTG
>JAOPWT010000399.1 GCA_025965555.1 Mycobacterium sp. | reverse complement strand
CACGTCGCCCGCGGCGACCAGTCGGAGCTGCTCAGGATGCACCAGCGGATCGACGATCGCCCAGCCGAGCGCTGCCATCAGATTCGACATCGACGCGATGTGGATGAGCGCGACGTCCATCGCGATGCCGCGGTTGCGCGGCTCGGTGGGCTCGGATGCCCACGCATCGACGATCCGGCTGAATAGTCCCTCGCCGTCGTCGGCTCGCGAATCATGCTGTCCACAGCATCTTCGATCACCTCGACCACCTCGTCGAGCGCGGTGCGTTCGGCCCGCTTCTCCGACACGGCGATCGCCGCCATCGCGTCGGGATGCACGAAGGCGTCCGAGCCGTCGAGCACGTCGAACGCGCGCACCAGCCGCTCGAACGCCTCACCGTCCGCGCAACCGGGACCCGCCCACGACGCCAGTCCCATGCGATGACCCAGCCGCCGCGTCAGCGCGAACAGTTCCGCCGAGCCGCGCTCACCGAGCTCGGCCTCGGTCGCGTCGAGGGCGTGGTCCAGATTGGCCAGATACGACGACACGTCATCGCGGCGGAACAATGAACTCGGCAACAGTCGCCGGCCGGCGAACACCTCGTCGGGCAGTTTGCGCCGCAGCATAAGGTAATCCGCGACGCCCTTGCTGGCGGCGTCTTCCAGTAGTCCGTAGAACGACTCGACGCCCGTGGCGGAGAACGTGAATAGGTAATCATCCCCGCCGCTGCACACCACGAACGAGTCACCGCAAGAGGCACGGGCCGCCGCGATCGCTCCGACCGCGTCGACCACCGCAACGTCCCACGGCAAACCGACGCCGTCGGCCACGGGTAGGACGTCGAGCGGCGCGGGCACCTAGAGGCCGGTGCTCTTGCGGACCGCGTTGACCGCCCCGCGCACCGCGTGCTCGGTCGCGGACCATGGCGCCATGACCGACTCGCCGATCCCGACGATCCGTTCCACCCGGTCGACGATCGCCTCGAGGCGTTCCACGACGCCGATCAGTCGCGGTGCCAGTTCGTCGATCCGGGTGATGGTCTCGTTGAAGCGCTCCAGGGTGACGTCCAGGCTGCTGGTCGAGGAGTTTAGGTCGGTCAGCGTCCGCCCGAGGTCTCCGAGCAGGGCCTGCACCTGCTCCACGGTGGCGTCCGCGTTCAACGCGGCGTGCGTCAGCGTCCTGATGCGTTGCCGCGCCGGTGCCTGCCGTCGCCGGCCGTCCCCTGTGTCTGCCATGACGATCAGTATGGGGTTGCTAGAGATCGGCGGCGGCCGCTTCATCCAGCAGCCACACCGTGGTGTCGCGTCCGACGGCGCCGGCCGCAGGTACGTCGTCGGCGCTCGCGCCTGCCACGGCGGCCGCCACCGCCTCGGTCTTCTCGGCTCCGGCGACCACCAGCCACACCTCGCGCGACCGATTGACCGCGGGCAGCGTCAGCGTGATGCGTTTCGGCGGCGGCTTCGGGGAGTCGGTGACGCCGACGACCATTCGGTCGGTCTCCCGCGTGGCCGCGGTGTGCGGGAAGAGCGAGTTGACGTGGCCTTCACCGCCCATGCCCAGCAGGTGCACGTCGAAGGCAGGCGTCGGCCCACCATCGACGGCGTTGGCGGCCAGCACCTGTTCGTACGCCAGCGCGGCGGCGTCGATGTCGTCGCCGAACTCGCCATCGCTGGCGGGCATCGCGTGCACGTTGGCATTCGGAATGTCGATGTGATCCAGCAGAGCCTCGCGCGCCTGCTTGTCATTGCGGTCATCGTCGTCGGCGGGCACGTAGCGGTCGTCGCCCCAGAACAGGTGCACCTTCGACCAGTCGATCGCTTCGCCGTGATCGCCGAGGTGCTTCAGCAGCTTGACGCCGGTGCCGCCACCGGTGAGGACGACGTAGGCCACGCCGCGAGCGTCGATCGCTGCGGTGATGGCTCCGACCAGTCGCTCACCCGCGGCCGCGACCAGGGCGTCGGCGTCCGGATAAGTCTCGATTACCGTGGCGCTCAAAGGTATTCGACCTCATCGATGCCGCGAAGCGCTGCCAGGTAGATCTCGTCGGCGTCGAGCCTGCGCAGATCCTCCGCCAGGCAGTCGCGAGTCTCCCTGCGCGCCAAGGGAAGCTTGGCGTCCGGCTTGGCGGTCCGGGTCAGGGTGGCGGTGACGCCCTCCTGCGGTCTGCTGAGCGTGATCGTCTCGCTCGCGCGGACCAGTTCGACCTTCAGGTCGCCGACGGCCCGCTGCACCGAGCCTGCGATGCGGCTGGCCAACCACCCCGCCAGGATGTCGAGCGCTGGTTCCTCCTTGCGACCGGAGACCAGAGCCGACGAGATGTCCTCGTGCGGCCCCTGGTCCAACGCCGAGGTGAGCATCGCCCGCCAGTAGGTGATCCGACTCCACGCCAGATCGGTGTCGCCCGGGGTGTAACCCTCCAACCTGCTCTTGATGCACGCCAGCGGATCGACGCCGTAGGTGGCATCGGTGATTCTGCGAATGGCCAGCTGTCCCAGCGGATCCTGGGCAGGCACCCGCGGGGAGACGTCCGGCCACCAGGCCACCACGGGGGTGTCCGGCAGCAGGAACGGCGTCACGACGCTACTGGCGTGTGCCGCGAGTGGACCGTGCAGCTTGAGCACCACGACCTCACCTGCGCCCGCATCGTGCCCCACTCGAATCTGGGCGTCGAGCTTGGGGTCGGCGGCATCGCGGTCCGCCGGAAGGACCACGATCACCCGGCAGGGGTGCTCGCGGCTTGCGGCGTTGGCCGCCTCGATGGAGTCTTCGAGAATGGCCTCGCTGTCGGGCGCGATGACGAGGGTGAGTACCCGCGCCATGGTGAACGCGCCACCCTCTTCGCGCAGGCCGTCCAACTTCTTGCTGACCGCCGTGGTGGTGGTCGCCTCGAGATCGACGATCATCAGGGCCTCCGCCATTCCCGGCCGGTCCGGCGCAACATCTCGTCCGCCGACGCCGGGCCCCAACCGCCAGCTTCGTAGGGGTCGGGTTTGCCGTGTGACGCCCAGTACTCGAGCGCCGGATCAAGGATCTTCCAGGACAATTCCACCTCCTGGTTCACGGGGAACAGCGACGGCTCGCCGAGCAGCACGTCGAGGATGAGCCGCTCGTAGGCTTCGGGGGAGTCCTCGGCGAACGCCGACCCGTACGAGAAGTCCATGTTGACGTCACGCACCTCCATGGCGTGGCCAGGCACCTTCGACCCGAAGCGAAGCGTGATGCCTTCGTCGGGCTGTACCCGGATCACCAACGCGTTCTTGCCGAGTTCGTCGGTCATGGTGGCGTCGAACGGCAGATGAGGCGCGCGCTTGAACACCAGCGCGATCTCCGTGACCCGGCGGCCAAGACGCTTTCCGGTGCGGAGGTAGAACGGCACCCCGGCCCAGCGGCGGGTGTCGACGTCCAAGGTGATCGCGGCGTACGTCTCGGTGGTGGACGTGGGGGAGAAGCCCTCCTCCTCGAGCAGCCCGACCACCTTCTCGCTGCCCTGCCAGCCTGCCGTGTACTGGCCACGGGCAGTGTTCTGGTCCAACGGTTCCGCCAGTCGCGTCGCCGAGAGGACCTTGATCTTCTCGGCCTGCAGTTCCGCGGGACTGAAGCTGACGGGCTCCTCCATCGCGGTCAGCGCGAGGAGCTGCATCAGGTGGTTCTGGATGACGTCGCGAGCCGCACCGACACCGTCGTAGTAACCGCCTCGTCCGCCGAGGCCGATGTCCTCGGC
>JAOPWT010000395.1 GCA_025965555.1 Mycobacterium sp. | reverse complement strand
TTGCGCAGCAACGATTCGTCGAGCTCGGCCAGCACGGCGGCAAGCGGGTTCGCCATCAACGCGTCGAGCTCGTCGCGGGTCACGCGAATCGTCGACTGCTGTCCGGGCAACTCGACGCGGATGTCCGCCTCCGTCGCCTCGGACAGTGCTTCCTTGGCCTGCCTGCACTCCTCGCGCAGTCGCGTCAGTGATCCGACCGAGGCGGTACCGGCGGGATCGACCTCGCCCGCGATCGCGTCGAGCACGTGCGCGAGCAGGGACTGGTCGATCTGGTCACCGGAGAACTGGGTCAGGCGCGTGGTCTCGATCGGTTCGAACGACGCTGCCGCGTCGGCAAGCGTGATGCTGGTGCCGCCGCCGCCGAAGTCGAGCAGAGCCACGACGCCGCGCACGGGAAGACCGGGATTGGCCCCAAGCGCCGTCAGCGCCGCGACGGCATCCGACACCAAGCGCACCGGCACGCCGTTGGGCGCCAGGCTCGGCTTGGTCCGCATGGCGTCGCGGAGCGACCGGAGGGTGCTGCCCTTCCAGTGCGCGGGGACGGCTACGGCGATCTGCGAGGAGGGGTCGCCACCGGCTTGGACGACCATGGCGTCGAGCGCCTCGACCATCAGGACGTCGGCAGGGTATGACGTGCCGTCGTCGGCGACCAATGGCACGGGATCGCCGACGCGTTCGACGAAACCGCTGAGCACCTGCCCGGCAATTGGCAGCACGGATCGCCGCGTGACGGGTTGATTGCCGACACGGGCCGCGACCAGGTTGGTCGTCCCGATCGACAACCCCAACGGGTCGCTCATAACGACGTAACGATAACCCGCCCCCAACCACACCCGTGTCAGACACTCCGCAGACGCGTCGGCGAACAGCGTTCTGCCAGCTGGCTTTTGGTCTTTCGCACTTTGCGCAGCGACGCGGCACCCCCGGCTCCGACGGTCATCAGGCCCAATCCGGCAGCCCAGGGACGACGCCGCAAACCCACTGCACGATGCCCTGTCACCAGGATGAACGGCGCCAACCAGACGACGAGCGCGATCAGCGACGCCGGCCGTTTCGCCGACTCCCCGCTCGACGGGACGGACTTAGCCCCAGCCCAATCAAGATGGAATTCTGTGAACTGGATGGCAAACGAAGTGGCGATTTGACGTATCCGTCAATGAAACTCGCGGCAGGACACTAGGACGTCGCGCGCCGCTGTGTTGCAATGACGACATGGGCGACATCGAAGACATTCAGCGAATCAAGTACCGGTACCTGCGTGCGCTCGACACGAAGCACTGGGACGAGTTCGCCGACACCCTCACCGATGACGTGATCGGTGACTACGGCGAATCCCTCGGTGAAGAGCACCACTTCACCGACCGCACCACGCTGGTCGAGTTCATGCGCAACGCGATGCCCGCGGACGTCATCACCGAGCACCGGGTGACGCACCCCGAGATCGACGTCGACGGCGACGAGGCGACCGCCACCTGGTACCTGCAGGACAAGGTCATCGTGCCGAAGTTCGACTTCATGCTGATCGGCGCGGGCTTCTACCACGACCGCTACCGGCGGACCGCCGACGGCTGGAAGATCAGCGCCACCGGATACGACCGTACCTACGACGCCTCGCTGTCGACCGCTGCGCTCAACTTCAAGGTGAAAGCCGGTCGGGCGGTTCACATCTGACCTCCCCACCTCCCGATTTGTGTGTCACTACCCGCGCTGAGCGCGGGTAAGTGCACACAAATCGCAGCGCCGGGGGCTACTTGGACACGGCAATCAGTGCGCCGGGGCGCAGCCACTTCATGATCTCCACCAACGACACATCGTCGATGGCGACGCAGCCGGCCGTCGGTCCTCCGTCGGTGGTGTGCAGGAAGAACGCGCCGCCGTTCCCAGGCACCCGCTGCTTGTTGACGCCCATGACCACCGCGTGCTTGTACTGCGGGATCTGAAGGTTCTCCGTCCCACTGCTGGGGTTCGTGTCGAACGGGCACTGGGCCTTCTTGCAGACCTGCATCGTGTTGTAGGTCGGGCTCTTCATGTCACCGTCCCACCAGTGGTCGGGGCCCACCTGGACGTACTGCAGGCCGCCGCCGGGGTTGGGCGCCGTCCCGAACGCGAAGTCGAGGCTGAAGATACCCATCGGCGTGAGCATCTGGCCGTCGTGCGTCTCGGGGGCCATGCCCGCCGCTCCGACGTGGGCGGGGATCCCAGCGGCGACGGCCTGCCAGCCGGCTGCCGTTCGCTCGTACACGTCGACCTTGGCATCCGAACCACCCACGCCCACAACGGAAATGACCTGGGTGGCGTTGCCAACGCCGGGTGCGAACCACGGCTTCAACTCCGCGCGGGCCACGGGAGCCATGGCCAGCCCGACGACCAACGCGCACAGCGAGATCAACAGTCGGCGCACAGCTTCAACGTCAACACACGCCGACCTTGACGTCAAGTAAAGGTTTAGCAACGATCCTCCGGTCAAGAGAAGGGTTGCGCCCAAAGCCCTTTCGTGATCCCGCTAGGTTGGGTGCCATGCAGCTAATGCGAAGGCATGGGATTCGGCACCGCGGCATCCGCCAGATCGGTGAGGGCCTCGGCACGCTGGACCGCGAAGTCTTCGAGGCCATCGCGGAGTCCCCCAGCCCATTGCTCGACAAGTTCATGCCCCGACTGACGGCGGCCGCCGACCACTCGAAGCTGTGGTTCGTGATCGCGGCCGCCCTGATGGCCACCAAGCAGCCATCGATCCAGCGCGGCGCGGGCCGGGGCCTCGCCTCCCTGGCCGTGACCAGCCTGGTGGCGAACCAGGTGGCCAAGCGGGTGTGGAAGCGGCCCCGCCCGGAATGGGCGACGGTCCCGGTGCTGCGGCGGTCGCGCCGTATGCCGACGTCCAACTCGCTGCCGTCGGGCCACTCCGCCAGCGCGGCGGCGTTCGCCGTCGGCGTCGGCCTCGAGAACGCGCCGCTGGGTCTCGGCCTGGCTCTGCTGGCGGGAATGGTCGGCATCTCTCGCGT
>JAOPWT010000362.1 GCA_025965555.1 Mycobacterium sp. | reverse complement strand
AGATCAAGAACGCAGGAAACCCAAAGGGCAGAACGATGTTCGCCGCGGTACCGACCAGCAGGACGAGCGGGATGATCCAGGGCACGGCACGGGTGCGCAGGAGGGCTATGCACAGCGCGACCGTGCCGAGGCTGACCAGTACCAAGCCCGACAGTATGCCCACCACGTAGCGGCCCGCGTGCTCGCCCATGAAGGTCAGCAGCTGGGCGCCTTGAGGACTCGAAATCGCGGCGGGGTCGGTGGCATACGCGAAGGCCACGCCCTCCGCGGCGATGCCGGCGCCGAACGCGGCGGCGCCGAGGACGTAGGCCGTCGCACCGGCCAGCGCCCAGCTGACGCTTCGAGAGCGGGTGAGTAGGCAGACCGCCACGACGAACGACACTGACTGCATCACCACCGCGACGCCGCCGAAGAAGTGGAAGGCCCACCAGGTCTCGCGCATCGGTGCTACCACGTCGTAGTCGAAGGTGCCGTCGGCCGGGGCGTCCGGGTGCCAGAGGGTGAGCGCCCGCTCCGCGATCGTGGCGAGTACCAGAACCACGAATGCGGCCCGGCCCCAGGCCGCGCTGGGGGCCGGCCTGCGGCCCGCGTCCGAGGTCGTCAGTGGTGAAGTAGTCATCGCTACTCGATTCATTCCGCCGAGCTCGGGGTGCGCCGGATCTTCAGTTTGCCCCCGAACCCGCCTCCGAGCGAGTGTCTCACCACCCCGCAGAACTCGGCTGAAGCGGCCGTTCCCCCGATCGGTGGACACGGAATTCCTCCCCCTGCTCCACCAGTCACCCGACATACAGGTCCCCGGCGCTCAGACATAGTTATCCCAACGCCGGAACACACCGGCCAGCCAAGGCCAAAAGCCAACTCACACAAAAGGATCACGACATGAACACCATCGCCCGCAGCCTCGTCACCGCCACCATGATCGGCGGCGCCGCCCTGGGACTGGCCGGCATCGCCAACGCCACCACCAACACCGAGCCCCAGGGCCCCGGCCACTCCTACAGCCCCGACACCTACGCCAAGCCCGCCCCCACCGCCAAGCCCGGCTGGCACAACAACCACGGCCCCGCCTACATCGCCCACCTCAACGGCAACTAAGCCCCGGCCGAACACCACCCCAGAACCCACCAGGCCCTCCCCAACCAATCCCCGGGGGAGGGCCTGGTGTACGTCATCCGCCGGTCAGCTGACGCAGTCCGTCGACGCACATGTCCCAGGCCCTGGTGCCGACGGTGATCGGGCCGAAGTGGTTTCCGTCGAACGTCCGCAGTTCGGTCGTGTCTCCCGCCGCGCGGGCAGCCGCACAGAAGCCCTCCGACTGATCGATCGGCACCAGGGTGTCCGCGGTGCCGTGCACGCAGACCGACGGCACGCCCAACGGCACCAGTGCGATCGGTGAGGCCGCCCAAATACGCCTCCGGCACCTGCGTAGGCGAGCCGCCCAAATACGCCTCCACCGCGCCACCGCCGAGCCCCTCGGCCGACCCCCGGACCAGGTCCAGCACACCCGCTTGAAGTACGGCACCCGTCAGCGCGACGCCCCCGCGGTGAGCGACGAGCCAGCCCGCAAGCTGCCCCCCGGCCGAATGACCAAGGGCGACAACTCTATTCAGATCAAGGCCTGCCGATCTCGCCTGAAGTGCGTCAACCGCCGTTGCGACGTCCTGGCCGGTCTGCGGCCAACCGCCTCCGTCACCCACCCTGCGGTACTCGACATTCAGCGTCGCGAAGCCCCGAGCCACCAGGTCGGCCGCCAGCGGACGACCGAGCTCGGCGCCGTAACTCGCCGACCAGTAGCCGCCGTGGATGATCACGACCACGGGAGCCGGCGCCGACCCCACAGGCACGGTCAGTTCGGCGTACTGGCTGGGATGCCGACCGTAGGTGAACCGCACCGGCCCATCGTCGAGGGCCGAGCGTCGAGTCAGCGCAACCATGGGCCAAGCCAATCAGCTACCCCGCGCGCGACTCCACCCGGTCCCGGCGATCGGACACCCGTTGCAGGCCGAGGTGTCCGCGCAGGGTGGTGTGGGCGTACTCGCGGCGGAACAACCCACGGTCACGCAGGATCGGGATCACGTGGTCCACGAACAGCTCAAGTCCAGAGGGAAACACGTCGGGCATCAGATTGAAACCGTCGACCGCCCCCGCGGTGAACCATTCCTCGATGGCGTCCGCGATGCACTCGGGCGAGCCGACGACCAGCCGGTGCCAGGTGATCACCCGGTCGAGGATCTGCCGGACGGTCAGGTTCTCCCGACGGGCGAGGTTGACGACGATGTCGCGGGCGCCCTGCGAACCACCCGCGGACTCGGCACCGTCGAGCAGCCACTTCGGCAGCGGCTTGTCCCATTGGAGTTCAGAGACGTCGACGCTGATCTGGCCTGCCAGGTGCGCCAGCCTGCGCTCACCGGACAGCTCGTTGAGTTCGCGGTTGCGCCGCTGCGCCTCGTCCTCGGTACTGCCCAGTACGAACGACAGACCGGGCATGATGCGGATGGCGTTGCGTGGCCTGCCGTATGCCACCGTGCGAGCCCGAAGATCGTCGGCGTTGCGTAGGGCATCGGGCAACGACGCCTGCGCGGCGAATACGCCGTCGGCGTACCGCGCGGCCAGATCGAGGCCACCGGCGGACCCGCCCGCCTGGAACAGCACCGGGTGACCCTGCGGTGACCTCGGCAACGTCAGCGGCCCGTCGACGCTGAAGAATTCGCCGCGGTGCCCGATGGTGCCGATCGCACCGACCCTGCTGAACGCCCCCGTCTCCTTGTCACCGAGCACGGCGTCGTCGTGCCATGAATCCCACAGCGCCCGCACCACGTCGATGAATTCGCCTGCGCGCCGATACCGCTCACGCCGGGTGGGTTGTTCGGGCGCGCGACCGGCCTGGCCGAAGTTGTTCCAGGCGAACGGATCGCTGCTGGTCACCACGTTCCATGCCACCCGTCCGCGGCTGAGATGATCCAGTGAGGCGAACCGGCGGGCGACGTTGTAGGGCTCCTCGAACGACGTCGACACCGTGCCGATCAGCCCGAGGTGCGTGGTGACCGACGCGAGGGTGGACAGCAGCACGATGGGGTCGAGCGCCAGCGGCGGCGCGACCAATGGCTTGTCGGGCTCCTGGAACAGCGACGGGCTGTCCGCCAGAAACAGCGCGTCCAGGGTGCCCCGCTCGGCGGTGCGGGCGACGTCGATCCAGTACGCCGGGTCGGTGAACCAATTCGGGTCGACACTCGGATGCTGCCAGGCCGCCGGGTGCATGCCGTCGGACAGTACGTTTACCCCGAGATGCAGCTCCCGGCCCCCGTCGGTCACGCCGGTTGCCCGGGCAGGGCCAGCTTCTCCACCTCGGGATCCTGCGCGATGAACGTCTGCACCCTCGGATCCTTGAACGCCTTGATCAGGTTCTGCACGTTGGCCGTGTCGACGTAGTTGGAGCCGACGGTCAGCACCGACGCGAACTCGTCGGGTGACTTCGGCGCGAAGATGAGCTTGTCCTCGGAAACACCTGCGGCGAGGAAGGATTCGGCGTAGCCGACGATGGCATCGAGGTCCTGCAATGCCCTCGGCTGGGCCCCGAAGTCCAGCAGGGTGAACTTCAGGTTCTTGGGGTTGGACGCGATGTCGTTCTGAGTGAGCGCGGTGACGTCGGCACCCCGTTTCAGGGTGATCAGGCCCGCCTGCGCCAGGTACCAGATCCCCTGGGCGTTGTTGGCGGGGTCAGCGAGCAGGGACACGCTTGCACCGTCGGGGATCTCCTGCGGCGTGCGGTACTTATCGGACCAGATGCCGAATACCCAATGGAAGATCGGACCGGTGGCGGCCTGTTCCCTGAAGTTCGGGTTGGCGTCGAGCACCTGCTGCAGCCAGTGCCGATGCTGGAAGATCGTGCCCGCGTAGCGACCGTCGTTGATCGCACTGTTGATCTGCGTGCTGTCGCCGAGCCCGACCGCCGCGACCTTCACGTCGTAGTCCGGCGCGATCTCCTTGGCGACGTACTCGATGATGCGCTTCTCGGCCGGGTTGGAGTCGAGATACACCACTTGCAGCGTCGCGCCGGCCGTGTCATTGGCGGACTTCGCAGCGCTGGACCGGAAGAAGATGAAATATGTTGACGCTGCCAAGATCACCAGGACCGCGAGCAGTAGGTACGGCCACCGCCGCCGCTTCGAGATGGTGAAGCCGTGCGTGCCGGCGTCGGTCGTTGCTTCGTCGATGCTCATCTTCAGGTGCGCCTTCGGTTCGGGATCGTCACGAAGTGTGGGACTTCACCGAGGCCACCGACAGGTTTTGGATCAGGCTGGTGCCAAACCGGTGGTCACTGCACTCACGCTGATCGCAAAGGTGTTTTGCCGCAACCCGTTCTGGGAGCGTGTCGCCCGAAGGTGCATTTCTCACGCGAAATCCAGCGGAAAGACGTCGGCAGCCCCATGATCGAACTGACCAATCTCACCAAGGTTTACGGCCACGGTGACCAGTGCACCGTCGTCCTCGACGACATCACCTTCAGCGTCGATGCCGGGGAGATCCTTGCGGTGGTCGGCCCGAGCGGGGCAGGCAAGAGCACGCTGGCGCAGTGCATCAATCTGCTGACGCCGCCCACGTCGGGCTCGGTGGTGGTGAATGGTGACGATCTGACCACCCTGTCGGCGAACAAGTTGCGGGTGGCCCGCAGGCGCATCGGCACGGTCTTTCAGGCTGCCGGCTTGATGGAACGGCGCACCGCTGCCGAAAACGTCGCGCTGCCACTGGAATACCTGGGCGTGACCAAGCCCGAGGTCGCCAAACGCGTCGCGGAACTCCTGGACCGGGTGGGACTCTCCGAGCGGGCCGGGCACTACCCGTTCCAGCTCTCCGGTGGCCAGAAGCAGCGGGTCGGAATCGCACGCGCGCTGGCGCTGCGGCCGTCGGTGCTGCTGTCCGACGAGGCAACCGCCGGGCTCGATCCCACCACGACCGACTCGGTGGTCGATCTGCTGCGGGAACTGCGCGACGACTTGAATCTCTCCATCGTCTTCATCACCCACGAGATGGATACCGTCTTGAAGATCGCCGACTCGGTCACTCGCCTCGACCACGGCACCATCGCCGAATCCGGTCGGCTGGTCGACCTGCTCATGGATCCGGCGTCGTCGCTGGGCGCGGAGCTTCGGCCGCACCGCGTGGACGCTGAACCCTCAGCGGGACAAGGTGTCTGGCACGTGGTGTACGACGCCCCAGACGTGCCGTCGGATTGGATCAGTCGGGCGTCGCAGGACCTTGGCGTTGCGCTGTCCGTACTGGGCGCATCAGTCCAGGTGGTCGGTGGCACCAGCATCGGCGGCGTCACGCTGGGTGCCCCTGCCGAGCTGGGCGACCGCGTGCGTGACGTGCTGGTACGCTACGGCCTATCGGCCGAAGCTGACCGAAGTGGCTCCCCCGCAGTGCAATTGGAGGGAGTTGCGTGAGCGAGACGCTTCTGGCGAATGCGAAGGTCTCCTTCGGCGAACTGCCCGCCCTGCTGTTCCCCGCTCTGCTGGACACCTTGATCATGGTGGGGATCGTGATGGCCATCGTGGTGGCGGTCGGCGTACCGCTGGGGGCACTGGTGCACAACCTGGCGCCCGGCGGTCTCTTCGAGAACCCGGCTCTGCACACGACATTGAGCTGGGTCATCAGCATCGGCCGGTCACTGCCGTTCCTCATCCTGATGGCCTCGATCATGCCGTTCACCCGATTCATCACCGGCACCAACATCGGCATCGCAGCTGCGGTGGTGCCGATGTCCCTGGCAGGCATCGCCTTCTTCACACGCATCGTGGAGAACTCACTTCGCTCGGTGTCTCCCGCCGTCGTCCAGGTGGCCCGCGCATCGGGAGGATCACGGCTTCAGATCATCCGAACCGCGCAACTCAACGAGGCCGTGCCCTCCATCATCGGCGGCCTGACCATCAACATCATCGCCATGATCGAGTACTCGGCCATCGCGGGAACCATTGGTGCGGGCGGAATCGGCTATGTGGCAGTCACATACGGCTATCAGAGGTTCGATCAGGGTGTCATGCTGGCCACGATCGTCATCCTCGTCATCACGGTGGCAGCGGTCCAACTGATCGGCGATGCGCTGGTCCGACTCACCACTCCACACAGCCGGCTCCGCTCTGGCGCCGTCCGTCCCCTCCGCAGACGCATAACCGCTGTTTAGTACGAAAGGCTCGCCATGACCACCACTCCCACCGCTTCGCCAGAAGCCGACGATCACGGCTTCGAGCTCAGACGCCGACCCAAGTGGATCTGGATCGCCGTCGGCCTGGTCGTGGCCGTGGCCGCGATCGTCGGCGTCAGCTACTTCTTCTTCGGTGAGACCAAGTCCGCCAACGACATCGCGGGTGCGACGTTGGTCGTCGCCACCAACGAGGGCAATGCAGCCGAGCAGTCTCTGATCGAGTACATCTCCCGCGAGGTCGCGCCCCGGCACGGCATCAAGGTCGCCTTCCGCGGCCTCGCCGACAGCAACACCATCAACCGCGCCGTCAGCGATGGCGAAGTCGCAGGTACCGTCTATCAGCACAAGCTGTGGCTCGCTCAGGTACTGGAGGCCAACCCCGACTTCCGCGAGACTGCCGCCACCCCGGTATTCCGCTGGGGCTTCGGCATCTGGTCGGACAAGTACACCGACGTGTCCCAGCTGCCCGACGGCGCGAACGTGTCGCTGTACTCCGACCCCGCCAACGAGGCCCAGGGCCTCTGGCTTCTGGAGCGGGCCGGTCTGATCACGCTCAACCCGGCAAAAGACAAGTTGAAAGCGACTCAGAAGGACATCGTCGCCAACCCGAAGAACCTGAAGTTCACCCTGCTCGACTTCGCCGCGCAGTCGCGTTCGCTGCCCGACCTCGACGCAGCGGTGGGCTACACCGAGTACTACCTGGCCGCGAAGGTGCCGATCAGCCAGCAGATCTTCGCGCCGCCGGCGCCGGACGAGTTCGCCGGTCAGCTCACAATCGGTAGCAAGTGGGCAGATTCCGACAACATCAGGAAGCTCGTCGAGACGTTTCAGGATCCCGCGGTCCAGCAGTACCTGGCCACTGACCCGAGTGTGAAGAACATCCTGCTCCCGCTTCAGTAGTCGACGGCCACTTTCGCTCCGGGTGCGAGTCAGCGTGCGCACGTACCATCGAAGACGCGCAGACCGGCCGAACGACCGGCATTGGCCGAAGGGATCGCCATGGACGACACCGGAGTCGAAGAAGCCAAGAAGCTCGCAGGCGGCAACGCCGCGGCGTTGCTCCCCCGCACCGACCGCACCGTCGAGGAGGAGCGGCTGCATCGCAAGCAGAACCTCGCCGCCGCCTTCCGACTGTTCAGCCGATTCGGGTTCGACGAGGGCGTGGCCGGCCACATCACCGCCCGCGACCCCGAGTTCACCGACCACTTCTGGGTGAACCCGTTCGGCATGCACTTCGGGCACATCCGCGTCAGCGACCTGCTGCTGGTGCGGCATGACGGCGAGATCGTGCACGGGGACATGCCGGTGAACCAGGCGGCGTTCGCCATCCACTCTCAGGTGCATGCGGCCCGACCGGACGTGATCGGCGCCGCCCACTCCCACTCGGTGTACGGCAAGACGTGGTCGACGCTGGGCAAGCTGCTCGACCCCATCACTCAGGACGCCTGCGCGTTCTACGGCGACCACGCCCTGTTCGACGCCTACTCGGGCGTCGTCCTCGACCTGGAGGAGGGCAAGCGCATCGCGCACGCGCTTGGCGACCGCAAGGCCGCCATCCTGCGCAACCACGGACTGCTCACCGTCGGACACTCCGTCGAGGAGGCCGCCTGGTGGTTCATCACGATGGAGCGGTCCTGCCAGGCGCAGCTGATGGCCGAGGCAGCCGGCACGCCGGTCCTGATCGACGACGAGATGGCGGCGCTCACCCGCGGCCAGGTCGGCAGCCACTTCGCAGGGTGGTTCAGCTTCCAGCCGCTGTACGCCAAGATCACCAGGGAGCAGCCCGACCTGTTCGATTGACGGGATCGCGTAGCCCGGTCAAGGCGAGTCACTGCAGTAACTTCCGTCACCGACTGCGTAGCCTGAAGGTGATGAAGGCGCAGCTGATGGCGGCAAGCATGCTCGCGGCTGGCGCGCTGCTCTCCGGCTGCCAGTCCACGGTGCCCGGAAGCCCCGAACCCAACGCCCAGAACCCGACCGAACCGAGCTTCCCGACGCCGCGCCAAACCCGCACCACCGCGCCGACGCCGTCGTCCCCCTCTCCGACGCCGACTGCCTCTGCCGCACCACAGCCTGGTGTGGCACTCCCTCCGCAGAACGGTTACGTCTTCATCGAGACCAAGTCGGGCAAGACGCGCTGCCAGATCAGCGCGACGAACGTCGGCTGTGAGTCGGACTTCACCAACGCCCCAGTCGTCGACGGCGCGCCTGCCAACGGGGTCGAAGTGACCGCAGACGGCCAACTGCGCTGGATCGTGGGCAACCTCGGCGACATCCCGGTCGTGACCATCGATTACCGCAACTACTCCGCGGAGGGGTGGACGGTCGCCGCCGCCGAGGACGGCACCCGCTTCACCAACGACAGCACCAAGCACGGCATGTTCATCGCCACCGAGAAGGTGGAAGTCTTCTGACCGTAATGTCTTGACGGTTTAGCCAACCACCCGTTCCGGGAAGGCTCGAGGTCGTGACTTCTCCCCGAGTCGACGAGCACGTCGACGAGCAACTCGCGCCGTACGTCTTCGTACTGTTCGGTGCCACCGGCGACCTGGCCAAGCGGAAGCTCTTTCCCGGCTTGTACCGGCTGGCTGGCGCCCGGCGATTGCCGGACGACTACGTCATCATCGGCTCGGGTCGTCATTCGCCAGGCTCCGACGGCGAGTTCCGCAAACGCATCGAAGACGGCTTGCGCGACTCCGTCTCCGACATCGACGACGGCGTGCTCACCGACCTGATCGGCCGGCTGTCCTTCCAGACGTCCGACGCCGACGACGGCTCCGACCTGGCCGCCGCGGTCAAGCAGGCACGTCAACGCCTCGGCGACGAATCCCGGACCCTGATCTACCTGTCGGTACCGCCGAAGGCGATGCAGCCCATGATCGGGATGTTGGGCCGCGAGCACCTCACCGAGGGCGCGCGGGTGGTCGTCGAGAAGCCCTTCGGCACCGACCTGGACTCCTCGCGCGAACTGGACGCCGCCCTGAAGGAAGTGATCAGCGAGGAGCAGGTGTACCGCATCGACCACTTCCTCGGCAAGGAGGCGGTGCAGAACATCCTGGCGTTGCGCTTCGCGAACGGCCTCATCGAACCGGCCTGGAACCGCGACAACGTGACGTC
>JAOPWT010000217.1 GCA_025965555.1 Mycobacterium sp. | reverse complement strand
TGTCGGACTGGGTGCTGGCGGACCAGTTCTCGCCCAGCGCCATCGGTGGTCGGGGACTGGCGACCGCAACCATGTACAACCGGGCAGGCCAGGTGGTGTGCATCGCCACCCAGGAGGTTTACTTCGGCCGGTCGACCACGGCGGGCTAGCCATCGTGGGCAGCCCTTCCGCGCCGGCTACGGGGCGTTCAGCAATCTTCGGCACCAACTCCGGCGTTGCGACGACGGGCCGTGGTATCGCTACATGTGCTGCGACACGGACTTTGCGGTCACCGCTGAGGAGTCCCATCCGTCCAACTTCGACCCGTGGCATCGGAATTGACTCGCCGCCGCGCGAAAAGCTCTGCGACCGAACGTGTTACCTGCGTCGACGGGCCCGTCAATGACGCAGATCACGTTGGGCCGTCAGATGCGAGCCGCGACCGTCGGCGCCGAATCGCGTACGGTTGCTCACCATCGTCGCATCCAGTGGTTGTGCTGTGGTTACGATCAGGGCCGGTAGTACGCGTGTCATCCGAGCGAATCGACCCCTGTTCGTTGAACTTCGGGTTACTGTCTCGGATGGCTTTGCAATCAACACTTGGAGGGCATGAATGGGCGCCTATCAGACCGTTTTGGTCGGCACTGACGGTTCGGATTCATCGCTGCGAGCGGTAGACCGGGCCGCCCAGATCGCCGCGGGAGCGGGCGCAAAGCTAGTCGTGGCGACGGCGTACTTCCCTCAGAGTGAGGATGCCCGCGCCGCGGACGTCCTCAAGGACGAGGGTTACAAGATGGCCGGCAACGCCCCCATCTACGCGATCCTCCGCGAGGCGAGGGAACGGGCCCACACGGCAGGAGCCAAGGACGTCGAGGAGAAGGCCGTCATCGGCGCTCCGGTCGACGCCCTGGTGGATCTTGCCGAAGAGCTCAAGGCCGACCTTCTGGTCGTCGGCAACGTCGGACTGAGCACCATCGCCGGTCGACTCCTCGGATCCGTGCCCGCCAACGTCGCCCGTCGGTCTAAGTCCGACGTACTGATCGTCCACACGTCCTGACGTTCAGGGGCCGGGGCTACCACCCCCGTGACCCTGGGATGCCCTTGAACGGGCCCTTGACCCAACTGGTGATCCAGCCGCCGTAGAAGCCACCCGGTTGCGGTTCGGCCTTCTCTCCGTTGACCGTGCAGCGGTCGACCTGCGCCGCCATGACGGCGACCGCGCCGGTGATCGCCTCGAAGCCGGCCGTCGGGTGGAGGTACGTCCACCCGGCTTGTTCGGCGATCCGCACGTCGGTGACCAGGTCGTAGTACGACGCCGCACCCTTCCACTCACACCATGACGACCCCTGCGCGGGGCGCAGCACGCCGTCGTGGAACGCCGAGGCCGGGAGGTAGTACGTCGGCGGGTGACTCGTCTCGAGTACGCGCCAGGCCCGGTCGGTGGACGCAATGGCCCGACCACCCAGCTCGATGGTGATCGAGCCGGCGAAGGTCTCCAGCCTGGGCGGCCGCGGGTAGTCCCAGACCGACTCCTGTCCTCGGCCGGTCTTGTTGGGGGTGGGCCAGGGAGTCACCAGCCGCGCTCGCGCCACTCGTCGAGGTGGGGCCGCTCGACCCCGAGACTGGTGTCGTCGCCGTGACCGGGGTACACGACGGTCGAGTCGGGGTAGACGTCGAACAGGCGGCGGCTCACGTCGCCCAGCAACCGCTCGAAGTCGCCGTCCTTCCACGTCTTGCCGACGCCGCCGGGGAACAGGCAGTCACCGGTGAACAGATGGACCGAATCGCCAGCGGCCGGTCCGCTCAACGCGAGAGCGACCGAGCCCTCCGTGTGCCCCTGGAGGTGGATCACGTCGAAGGTCAAGTTGCCGACCTCGATGGTGTCCCCGTTGGTCAGGATGCGGTCCGGCGTGATGGGCAGCGGCTCCGCGTCGAGCTCGTGCGCGGCCGTCGGCGCGCCGGTGGCCTTCGTCACCTCCTCGAGCGCGAGCCAGTGATCGGGGTGCTGATGACTGGTCACGATCAGCGACAGCTTCGGGGCGTGGTGTTCAAGCAGGTCGATCAGGAGCGGCGCATCGTTGGCGGCATCGATGAGTAGGGACTCGCCGGTCTGGGAACACGTGATCAGGTACGCGTTGTTGTCCATGGGGCCCACCGATACCTTGACGATCGTCGCTCCCGGCAGGGTGCGACGAGTCGCCGCACCAGAGGCGACGTGGCCGGTGTAGTCGTCATCGATGGTGAGTTTCTGACCAGTCATGTCCGCCACGGTACGGGCTTGGCTCGGGGCTTGTCGGTGGGTGGACATAGCATGGGCGCGGACCGCGTTTGTGGGTTGGGAGCGGGATGGTCCGCAAAATTCGAGCGAGAGAGATATCAGTTGGCTGACCGCCTGATCGTCAAGGGAGCGCGCGAGCACAACCTGCGAGGCATCGACGTAGATCTGCCGCGTGACTCGTTGATCGTCTTCACCGGTTTGTCCGGTTCCGGCAAGTCGTCGCTGGCCTTCGACACGATCTTCGCCGAGGGGCAGCGCCGCTACGTCGAGTCGCTGTCGGCGTACGCCAGGCAATTCCTCGGTCAGATGGACAAGCCCGACGTCGACTTCATCGAGGGGCTCTCGCCCGCGGTGTCGATCGACCAGAAGTCCACCAACCGCAACCCGCGCTCGACCGTCGGCACCATCACCGAGGTGTACGACTACCTGCGTCTGCTGTATGCCCGCGCAGGCACGGCGCACTGCCCCGTCTGCGGTGAACGCATCGCCAGGCAGACGCCCCAACAAATCGTCGACCAGGTGCTGGCGATGGACGAGGGCATCCGCTTCCAGGTGCTGGCCCCGGTCGTCCGCACCCGCAAGGGCGAGTTCGTCGACCTCTTCGAGAAGCTCAACTCGCAGGGGTACAGCCGGGTGCGTGTCGACGGCGTCGTGCACACGCTCACCGATCCACCGAAACTCAAGAAGCAGGAGAAGCACGACATCGAGGTGGTCGTCGACCGCCTCAGCGTCAAGGCCAGCTCCAAGCAGCGCCTCACCGACTCCGTCGAGACTGCGCTCGGGCTCGCCGACGGCATCGTCGTGCTGGAGTTCGTGGACGTGGACGAGGACGCTCCGCACCGCGAGCAGCGATTCTCCGAGAAGCTGGCCTGCCCCAACGGCCACGCGCTTGCGGTGGATGACCTTGAGCCCCGGTCGTTCTCGTTCAACTCGCCGTACGGCGCCTGCCCCGAGTGCACGGGTCTCGGCATCCGCAAGGAGGTTGACCCCGACCTGGTGGTGCCCGACCCCGAGTTGACGTTGGCCGAGGGCGCCATAGCGCCATGGGCGATGGGCCACACAGCCGACTACTTCACCCGGATGCTCGAGGGCCTCGGTGAGAGTCTGGGATTCGACGTCGACACCCCGTGGCGCAAGCTGCCGGCCAAGGCGCGCAAGGCCATCCTCGAGGGCTGCGACGAGCAGGTGCACGTCCGGTACAAGAACCGCTACGGCCGCACCCGCTCCTATTACGCCGACTTCGAGGGCGTGATGGCGTTCCTGCACCGGCGCATGGAACAGACCGAGTCCGAGCAGATGAAGGAGCGCTACGACGGCTTCATGCGCGACGTTCCGTGTCCCGTCTGTCAGGGCACCCGGCTCAAGCCGGAGATCCTGGCCGTCACGCTCGCAGCGGGGGATGACGCGAAGTCCATCGCGCAGGTCTGCGACCTGTCGATCGCGGACTGCTCGAAGTTCCTCAACGGGCTCACCCTCGGCCACCGCGAGCACGCCATCGCCGGGCAGGTCCTCAAGGAGGTGCAGTCGCGGCTGGGCTTCCTGCTCGACGTCGGGCTGGACTACCTGACGCTGTCCCGGGCCGCCGGCACGCTGTCCGGCGGAGAGGCGCAACGCATTCGGCTCGCCACTCAGATCGGCTCCGGTCTGGCCGGCGTGCTGTACGTCCTCGACGAGCCGTCCATCGGACTGCACCAGCGCGACAACCGCCGACTGATCGACACGCTGGTGCGCCTACGTGACCTCGGCAACACGTTGATCGTCGTCGAGCACGATCTCGACACCATCGCCCACGCCGACTGGGTCGTCGACATCGGGCCTGCGGCGGGGGAGCACGGTGGCCACATCGTGCACAGCGGCACCTACGCGGATCTGTTGACCAATCCCGAATCCATCACCGGCGCTTACCTTTCCGGTAGGGAGAGCATCGAGGTACCCGCGATCCGCCGCCCGATCGATCGCAAGCGTCAGTTGACGGTCGTCGGCGCGCGCGAGAACAATCTTCGCGAGATCGACGTGTCCTTCCCGCTCGGCGTGTTGACCTCGGTCACCGGCGTGTCGGGATCGGGCAAGTCCACCCTCGTCAACGACATCCTGGCGTCCGTCCTGGCGAACAAGCTGAACGGCGCACGGCAGGTCCCTGGCCGCCACACGCGGATCAACGGCATCGACCAACTCGACAAGCTGGTGCGTGTCGACCAGTCACCGATCGGACGCACCCCGCGGTCCAACCCGGCCACCTACACCGGTGTCTTCGACAAGATCCGGACGCTGTTCGCCGCCACCACCGAGGCCAAGGTGCGCGGGTACCAGCCAGGGCGGTTCTCGTTCAACGTCAAGGGCGGTCGGTGCGAGGCGTGTTCGGGTGACGGCACCATCAAGATCGAGATGAACTGCCTGCCCGACGTGTACGTGCCGTGCGAGGTCTGCCATGGCGCCAGGTACAACCGCGAGACACTCGAGGTGCACTACAAGGGCAAGACCATCTCCGAGGTTCTCGACATGTCGATCGAGGAGGCCACGGACTTCTTCGAGCCGATCACGTCCATCCACCGGTACCTGAAGACCCTCGTCGACGTCGGCCTCGGCTACGTGCGACTGGGCCAGCCCGCGCCAACGCTGTCCGGCGGTGAGGCTCAGCGCGTCAAGCTGGCCGCCGAACTGCAGAAGCGGTCGACGGGGCGCACGGTGTACGTCCTCGACGAGCCAACCACCGGTCTGCACTTCGAGGACATCCGCAAGCTGCTCAAGGTCATCAATGGCCTCGTCGACAAGGGCAACACGGTCATCGTCATCGAGCACAACCTCGACGTCATCAAGACCTCGGACTGGATCGTCGACATGGGTCCGGAAGGTGGTGGCGGTGGGGGCACCGTCGTCGCCGCGGGCACCCCGGAGGACGTGGCAGCCGTCTCGGAGAGCTATACCGGTCAGTTCCTCGCCGAGATGCTGCCGTCGCCCGCGCCCGCG
>JAOPWT010000213.1 GCA_025965555.1 Mycobacterium sp. | reverse complement strand
CGTCGGCACCCACAACAACTGCGATGCCGTCAACCACCTCATCGAGGTGCCCCACGTGCTTTCGTTCCTCGCCGAGGGCCGGTTCCATGGCGTGACGTTGGACGGCGTGAAGGACCTTCAGGACAAGTACGAGGTGAAGTACGGTCCTGGCGACTACCGGCCCAACCTCTTCGTCACCTACTGGTCCTTCCGCGCCATGGTCGGATTGCTCACCGTCCCGGTGCTCTTCGCGATGGTCACGCTGTGGCTGACACGCCGCGGACGCCTCCCCGATCAACGCTGGTTCAGTTGGTTCGCGCTGGTGACCCTCTCGACGCCATTCCTGGCCAACAGTGCGGGCTGGGTGTTCACCGAAATGGGTAGGCAGCCGTGGGTGGTGGTGCCCAACCCGACCGGCGATCAAATGCTGCGGCTCAACGTCGCCGACGGCGTCTCCCATCACTCCGCGGGCATGGTGCTGACGTCACTGATCGTCTTCACCGCGCTTTACGCCGCCCTCGCGTGCATCTGGTTCTGGCTGATCCGGCGCTACGTCGTCGAGGGCCCACTCGAGCACGATGCCGAACCTGCGCCGCCGACGCCGCCAGGGGACGACGACGTCGCACCGTTGTCGTTCGCGTACTGAGGAGACCGAAGTGGGACTACAGGACTTCTGGTTCATCGCACTCGCGGGGCTCTTCCTCGGCTTCCTCGTCCTGGAGGGTTTCGACTTCGGCGTCGGAATGCTCATGGAGTTCTTCGCACGACATGCGCCGGACGGCCAGCGCGAACAGCACAAGCGCGCCGTGCTCAACACCATCGGACCAGTCTGGGACGGCAACGAGGTCTGGCTGATCACCGCGGGCGGTGCCATGTTCGCGGCGTTCCCCGAGATGTACGCGACGTTGTTCTCGGGCCTGTACCTGCCGCTGCTGGCCATCCTGGTCGCCATGATCGTCCGCATCTGCGCCATCGAATGGCGTGGCAAGATCGACGACCCCAAGTGGCGCGCCTGGGCCGACAACGCCATCGCGGTGGGATCGTGGCTACCGGCCGTGCTGTGGGGCGTCACGTTCGCTGCGCTGGTGCACGGGCTACCGCTGAACGCGGACAAGCAGATTGAGCTATCGATCACCGATCTGCTCAGCGCCTACATCCTGCTCGGCGGCCTCGCCACCGCCGGACTCTTCGCCTTCCACGGCGCCGTCTTCATCGCTCTGAAGACCGAGGGCGTCGTCCGTGACGATGCCGTCCGGTTCGCGGCTCGCCTCGCCCTGCCGGTGACCCTCGTCGTGGCGGGTTTCGGGTGCTGGACCCAACTCGCGTACGGCAAGGACTGGACGTGGCTGGTGCTCGGGGTCGCCGTCGTCGCGCAGATCTCGGCGACGATGCTGGTGTGGAGCCGCGGGGGTGACGGCTGGGCCTTCGGCTGCACCGCGACCGTTGTTGCCGCGGTGGTCATCCTGCTCTTCGGTTCGCTGTATCCGGATCTGATCCCTTCGACGCTGAATCCGGCCTGGAGCCTGACCGTTCACAACGCGTCGTCGTCGCCATACACGCTGAAGTTCATGTCGTGGGCGGCTCTGATCTTCATGCCGTTGGTGATCGCCTATCAGGCGTGGACCTACTGGGTATTTCGCCAACGCATCTCCGCCGACCGGATTCCCGCCCCCACCGGCCTCTCACCGCAATGATGCAGCGCCACCTGGCGGCCACGACGGGTTGCGGTGTGGTCATCACCGGTGCGGCCATCGCTTGCGCCGTGCTTCTGGCGCACATCCTGGCGGGCCTCATCACCGATCCGACGTCCCGAACGCTGGGCCACTGGTCGGTCGCACTGTGGGTCCTGTTGGCGCTGTGGATCATTCGCACGGTCGCGCAATGGGCACAGGCTCGGTTGAGCCAACGCGGCGCCACCGCGGCGATCGCGGACCTCAGCGCGCAGCTGCTGGCCACCGTCACCGCGCTGCCGCCACGGGAACTCGCGAAACGACGCGACGAAGCCGCGGCTCTCATCACGCGGGGCCTCGACGGGTTGCGCCCCTACTACACCCGTTACCTGCCTGCGGTGATCCAGGCCGCCGTCCTCACCCCCGCCGCGGTGGTGACGATGGCGTGCTTCGACCTGCAGGCCGCAGGCATTGTTCTGATCGCGCTGCCCCTCGTCCCGCTGTTCATGGTGCTCATCGGCCTCGTCACCGCCGAACGGTCGGCGGCCTCACTGAAGGCGATGACGATCCTGCAGTCACGGCTGCTCGACCTGATCTCCGGCATCCCGACCCTGCGTGCGCTCGGCCGCGCCGATGGGGCGGAACACCGGATCACCGAACTCGCTGCGGCTCATCGCCGTTCGACCATGGCGACCCTGCGAATCACCTTCCTGTCATCGCTGGTGCTTGAGCTCCTCGCCACCCTCGGGGTGGCTCTGGTCGCCGTCAGCGTCGGGCTGCGACTGGTGTTCGGCGAGGTGCACCTCGCGGCCGGGCTCAGCGCGCTGCTTCTGGCCCCCGAGGTCTTCTGGCCGTTGCGTCGGGTCGGCGCGGAGTTTCACGCGGCGCAGGACGGCAAGATCGCACGGGAGAAGACGTCTTCGCTGCTCGGCGGTGCTGTCGTGCCCCCTGACGGCACCAGGAATCCATCCAGTACGTCGATCCACCTCGAGGCCATCGGCGTGACCAGTCGGAACGGCGACGCCCCACACCGGTTGTCCGCCGACGTCGAACCTGGCTCGGTGACCGTGCTCACCGGACCGAACGGCGCAGGCAAGTCCACGGCGTTGCACACGGTCCTCGGCCTAGTCACGCCGACCTCGGGTCGGGTACTCATCGGCGGTGACGAGGTCGGCGCGCTCGACCTTCGGGCGTGGTGGAGTCAGGTCGCATGGCTGCCTCAGCGGCCCGCTCTGGTCCCCGGCACGGTACGCGAGAACCTCGAACTGTTCGGCCCCATTGCAGACCTCGAGACTGCCTGCCGCCGGGCGGGTTTCGACGAGGTGCTGGCAGAACTTCCACACGGCTTGGCAACCGTGGTCGGCCGCGACGGCACGGGCTTGTCGCTGGGCCAACGACAGCGGCTGGCCCTGGCCCGGCTGTTCGGTTCGAACCGGGCGGTCCTGCTGCTCGACGAGCCGACGGCGCACCTCGACGAGGGCAGCGAACGTCATGTCCTGCAGTCGATCCGTGACGCCGCACGGGAGGGCGCCTCGGTGCTAGTGGTCGGCCATCGCGACGTGGTCCGCGCCATCGGCGACCGCGTCATCGAGGTCGGAGGCCATGTCTCTGTCTGCCTCTAGGCCGCGTACCGAGCCGCTGATCGCGGGGCTCGCGCTGCTGCGTCCCCGACTGCCCCGCCTGGCGATGGCCGTGGCGTGTGGCGTGTTGGCCCTCGGTAGCGCGCTGGCACTGGCGGGAGTCTCGGCGTGGCTGATCGCCAGGGCCTGGCAGATGCCGCCCATCCTCGACCTCGCCGTGGCGGTCGTCGCCGTGCGTGCACTCGGCATCTCTCGAGGCGTCCTTGGCTACTGCGAGCGACTCGCCTCCCACGACACCGCTCTGCGGGCGGCCGGTACGGCGCGAGCCCGGTTGTACCGGACGTTGGCTCACGGGCCAGTCGACTCCGTCATGCGGTTGTCGGAGGGCGACATCGCGTCTCGCGTCGGCGCATCGGTCGACGAACTGTCCGACGTGCTGGTCCGCGCGGTACTCCCCATCTCGGTGGCCACCATCCTGTCGACCGCATCGGTGCTCGTCATCGGCATCATCTCTCCCACCGCCGCCGCCGTGCTCGTCGCGTGCCTGCTGGTGGCGGGTGTGATCGCGCCTTGGTTGGCCGCGCGCGGTGCCACTGCCGCTGAAGGCGTTGCCGTCAGGCATCATTCGGCCAGGGATGCCGCCACGATGTTGGCCCTCGAGCATGCCCCGGAACTGCGGGTGGCCGCCCGTCTGGACGACGTGATCGCCGATGCTTCGTGTAGACAACGAGATTGGGGATCCGCCTCCGATCGCGCCGCACTGCCTGCCGCGTTCGGCGCCGCCGCCCCCGTCGCCGCGATGGGCGCCGCTGTGCTCGGTGCCGTCGTCGTCGGGATTTCCCTCGCACCGGTCGTCGCACCGACCACGCTGACGATCCTCGTCCTGTTGCCGCTGTCGGCGTTCGAGGCCACCACCGCACTTCCCGCCGCGGCCATCCAGCTGACCCGCGGTCGAATCGCCGCTCGACGGCTGCTTGACCTGACCGCGCCAGACCCGAAAGCCCGATCAAGGCCTGCGGTCGAGACACCCGACGTCCGCGAAGGCGACCGGTTGGCCATCGTCGGCGCCAGCGGCTGCGGCAAGACCACCACGCTCATGGCGATCGCCGCCGCGCACGAAAACCCCATCACCGCAGGGTTCTTCCCCGAAGACGCGCATCTGTTCGACACCACCGTGCGAGACAATCTCCTCGTCGCGCGAGGGGACGCAGGAGACGGCGAACTGCTCGCGGCACTCGACGCCGTCGGGCTCCGGGATTGGCTGGAGAACCTGCCGAACGGACTCGCCACGGTACTGACCGGTGGCGCAGCAGCAGTCTCCGCCGGCCAGCGGCGTCGATTGCTGCTCGCCCGTGCGCTGATCTGTGACCTTCCGATCGTGTTGCTCGACGAGCCGACCGAACACCTCGACGCAACCGACGCCGACCGGATTCTGCGCGAACTGCTGGCGCCGGACGGTCTGTTCGCGTTTGACCGAACCGTCGTCGTCGCCACGCATCACCTGCCGGGCGGGGTCACGTGCCCCGTGCTCTACCCTCGGCAGACATGACCGGCCCCAGGAACGGCACAGGCACCGCAGCGCTCGTCGTCGCCATCGCCGGTCTGGTCTTCTGCTGGTCGGTCGTCGGTGGCATCGGGTGCGGCATCGTCGCAGTCATCCTCGGAGTGCTCGGCCGCGGTCGCGCCGCACGTGGCGAGGCGAACAACGGCGGAATCGCCACGGCCGGAAGTGCGCTCGGCCTCGTCGCGGTCGTCGCATCGGTGGCCTTCGCGGTGATCTGGGCGTACGCCTGGCGCGACGCCGGCGGCACCGACTACCTGGACTGCGCGATGCGGGCGGGCAACGATCAGAAGGCCGTCGAGGCCTGCACGGACAAGTGGCTGAACGACATTCAGGGCAAGTTCAGCATCAGTCCGCAGCCGACCCGGGGAAGTACTTGACGATTCCCTCCTGAACCACGGTGGCCAGCACCTGGCCGGCGCGGTCGAAGAAGTGCCCGTTGCCGAGCCCGCGGGACTCCGCGGCCACCGGTGAGGTCGTCGAGTACAGCACCCAGTCGTCGAAGCGCACGGGACGGTGAAACCACACCGAGTGGTTCATCGTCACTGCGAAGATGCGATCGAACCCCCACGACAGGCCGTGGGTGGTGATGATCGAGTCGAGCACCGTGGTGTCCGACGAGTAGACCAGCGCGGCAGCGTGGATGACCGGGTCGTCGGGCATGGCGCCTCGAGCCTTGAGCCACACCCGGTTATGCGCGAGCCGCTCCCCCTTGTCGCGCATCACCCAGGCCGGATCGTTGGTGTAACGCCACTCGATGGGTTTCAGGGCGGCCACGAAGAGGGGCACCGTCTTCTCGTAGCCGATCAGCAGGTCCTCGATGCGCGGCACCGAGAGCGGGTCGGGTACCTCCGGCGCCACGACGCCATGCTCGAGCCCGCGGCCCCCTGCCAGATGCGACACCAAGGCCGACGCCAACAACACCTCGCCCTGCATGACGTCGACCCGTCGGTTCGCAAAGCGGCGTTCGTCGCGCAGTTTCACGACGTGGAACTCCAGGTCCCGTTCGGGATCACCGCCCGCGATGAAGTGCACAGACAGTGCGCTGGGCGGCAGGTCGTGCTTCAACGTGCGACTGGCCGCGACGAAGGCCTGCGCCATCATCTGGCCGCCGAACGTGCGGATCGGGTTCCTACTCGGATGCGAACCCGTGAACGTGTCGTCGTCGACGCGGTTCAGGTCGAGAACCGCCAGCAGCTCCTCCAGATCGGCTGAGTTCATTGCTCTTCGCGCATGCGCTCATCGCCGCTCGCAGGCACGTCGCTCCCTAGTGGTCGTCCTCACCGATCCGGTGCACGTGGATCAGGTTGGTCGAGCCTACTGTGCCAGGAGGAGCACCAGCGACGATGACCACCAGGTCACCACGCTTGTACCGGCCGAGTTCCAGCAGCGACTCGTCGACCTGGCGGATCATCCCGTCGGTGGTCTCCATGTGCGGAACGATGAATGTCTCGGTGCCCCAGGTCAGGGCGAGCTGACTGCGCACCTCGGGCAGCGGCGTGAACGCCAGCAGCGGCAGCGGCGTGTGCAACCTGGCCAGGCGCTTGAGCGTGTCACCCGACTGCGTGAAGGCGACGAGCGCCTTCGCATCAAGCCGTTCGCCGATGTCGCGGGCGGCGTAGGAGATGACGCCCCGCTTGGTGCGCGGCACGTGGGCCAGCGGCGGCGCGGCAGTCGAGTTCTCCTCGACGGCGGTGACGATGCGCGCCATCGTCTTGACCGCCTCCAGCGGATACTTTCCGACCGACGTCTCACCCGAGAGCATCACGGCGTCGGCGCCGTCGAGCACGGCGTTCGCCACGTCGGATGCCTCCGCGCGGGTCGGCCGCGAGTTCTCGATCATCGACTCCAACATCTGGGTCGCGACGATGACGGGCTTGGCGTTCTCCCTGGCCATCTGGATGGCGCGTTTCTGCACCAGGGGAACTTCCTCCAGCGGCAGTTCGACGCCGAGGTCCCCGCGGGCCACCATGATGGCGTCGAAGGCCAGCACGATGGCCTCGAGATTCTCGACTGCCTCTGGCTTCTCCAGCTTGGCGATGACGGGCACGCGACGACCGATCTCGTCCATCACGGCGTGGACCAGTTCGATGTCAGCGGGCGAGCGCACGAACGACAGCGCGATCAGATCGACGCCGAGGCGCAGGGCGAACTTGAGGTCGTCGATGTCCTTCTCGGACAGGGCGGGCACCGACACGTTCATGCCGGGCAGCGAGAGGCCCTTGTTGTTGCTGATCTTGCCACCCTCGGTGACGATGCAGACGACGTCATTGCCATCGACTTCGCTAACCGTGAGGCCGATGTTGCCGTCGTCGACGAGCAGGCGATCGCCGGCCGTCGCGTCCTTGGCGAGTTCCTTGTAGGTCGTCGACACCCGGTCGTGGGTGCCCTCGATGTCCTCGACGGTGATCCGCACCGTCTCTCCGGCCACCCAGACGGTGGGCCCGTCGGCGAACCGACCGAGCCGGATCTTGGGCCCCTGGAGGTCGGCGAGGATGCCGACGGCGCGCCCCGTCACGTCCGAGGCTGCACGAACTCTCTTGTAGGCGATCTCGTGGTCGGAGTGGTCGCCATGGCTGAAATTCAGCCGTGCGACGTCCATCCCCACTTCGACGAGGGCTTTGATCTGCTCGTCCGAAGACGTGGCCGGGCCCAACGTACAGACGATCTTTCCGCGTCTAGTCACGTTGACTCAGCATAGTCGTTAATCGATTCAGATGACGAGTCCAGACGAGAGGTTCAGACGACGGCCAGCGGCAGCGCACCGGGCTTGACCGGCGCGGGCAGGTCCGACTCACCCATCAGATAGGAGTCCACCGCATGCGCGGCGCTACGCCCCTCGGCAATGGCCCATACCACCAGTGACGCGCCACGATGGGCATCACCGCACACGAAGACGCCAGGTGATTCGGTCTGCCAATCCGACCCGCACGGTAGTGCACCGCGCCTGTTGAGCTTCAGGCCGAGTTCGTCGAGCAGCGGCATGTGCTCAACACCTTCGAAGCCGATCGCCAGCAGGGCCAGTTCGCACGGCAGTTCGATCTCGTCCCCCACCGGAGTGATGTGCCTGCGGCCTTCGGCGTCCCTCTGGACCTTGACCTCGGCGACCACCATCGCCTTGACGCGACCCCTGTCATCACCGACGAACCGCTGCACGGCCACCTCGTACCGGCGGGCACCCCCTTCGGCGTGCGCAGGCGACGTGCGCAACACCAGGGGCCAGGTGGGCCACGGCGAGCGGGAGTCGTCGCGTTGTTCGGGGGGCTCGGGGTTGTAGTCCAATTGCGTCACCGAAGCCGCACCCTGCCGATGGGCGGTACCGAGGCAGTCCGCGCCCGTGTCCCCGCCACCGATGATGACGACGTGCTTGCCTGCCGCGGAGATGGGCGACGGGCCGTCTCCTTCGCACTCCTTGTTGGCGGGCACCAGATGTTCCATTGCGAGGTGCACGCCCTCGAGCTGACGCCCCTCGACGTCGGTGTCGCGCGATCGCAGGGCGCCGACGGCCAGCACCACGGCGTCGTGCTGACGGCGCAATTGTTCGATGGACAGGTCCACGCCCACCTCGCAGTCGGTGACGAAACGCGTTCCCTCGGCCCGCATCTGGGCCAGTCGCTGGTTCAGTCCCGCCTTCTCGAGCTTGTACTCGGGGATGCCATAGCGCATCAGGCCACCGATCCGGTCGTCACGCTCGTAGACCGTGACGTGATGTCCCGCGCGCGTGAGCTGTTGGGCCGCAGCGAGTCCCGCAGGCCCCGAGCCCACGACGGCCACGCCCTTGCCGGTCGAGATCGCCGCGGGCTGCGGCTCGATGGTGCCGTCCATCCAGGCCTCGTCGACGATCGCCTGCTCGATGCGCTTGATGGTGACGGCGCCGCCGGTCTCGTCCTCGGCGATCGACAACACGCACGCCGCCTCGCAGGGGGCCGGACACAGTCGACCCGTGAACTCCGGGAAGTTGTTGGTCGCATGGAGCCGATCGCTCGCCGCGTCCCAACGCCCTCGGCGCACCAGGTCGTTCCACTCGGGAATCAGGTTGCCCAACGGGCAACCGGCAGTTCCGGAGTGGCAGAACGGGATTCCACAGTCCATGCACCGCCGGGCCTGCTGGGAGACCTCGCCGGCGCGTTCGTGTGGATCCTGACGCTCGTACACCTCGCGCCAGTCGCCGACCCGTTCGTCGACCGGTCGCTTGGCGGCTTCGACCTTCGCCACCTTCAGGAACCCAGTCGGGTCAGCCACGGGTCGCCTCCATGATCGCGGTGTCCACGTCTCGCCCCTCAGCCTTGGCCATCCGGGTGGCGTGCAGGACCTTCTCGTAGTCGGTGGGCATGATCTTGGTGAACTGCGCACTGCGCCTTGGCCAGTCAGACAGCAGCGAACGCGCCACCGTGCTACCGGTGTACCGTCCGTGCTGCGCGACGACACCGTGCAGCCACACCAGGTCCTCCGCCTCGAGGCGCTGCAGCTCCACCATGTCGGGGTTGACCTTCGCCGGATCGAGGCCGAGGACGTAAGCGATCCCGCCCGACATCCCCGCCGACATGTTGCGGCCGGTCGGTCCCAGCACCACCACGCGGCCGCCGGTCATGTACTCACACGCGTGGTCGCCGACCCCCTCGACGACGGCCAGCGCACCGGAGTTGCGCGCGCAGAAACGCTCTCCGACCCTGCCGCGGAGGAAGACTTCGCCGGACGTCGCCCCGTAGAGCAGAGTGTTGCCCGCGATGACGTTGTCCTCCGGGAGGAACAACACGTCGTCGTCTGGCTTGACGATCACGCGGCCACCCGAAAGCCCCTTGCCGACATAGTCGTTGGCGTCACCGATCAGCTCGAGCGTGACACCGGGTGGCAGGAACGCGCCGATCGACTGACCCGCCGAGCCCGTCAGCGTGACGTGGATCGTGTCATCCGGCAACCCCCGCGCGCCGTACCGACGGGTCACCTCCGATCCGAGCAGGGTGCCGACCGTGCGGTTCACGTTGCGGACGGGCAGCTCGAGGCGCACCGGGTGGGCGTCCTCGAGTGCGCCCTCGGCGAGCGCGATGATGGTCTGGTCAAGGGCATGCTCCAAGGCGTGATCCTGGTCGCGCAGCCTGCGTCGCTGCGTGAGCCTGGCGCCGTGCGCGTCCTTCGGCACCGCGAAGATGGGCGTCAGGTCCAGACCGCGGCTCTTCCAGTGCGCGACCCCTGGCGCCGTGTCCAGCATCTCGACCCTGCCGACGGCCTCGTCGATGCTGCGGAAACCAAGCTCCGCCAAGTACTTTCGGATGTCTTCGGCGATGAACCTGAAGAAGGTCTCCACGAACTCGGGCTTGCCGTTGAACCGCGCCCGCAGTTCCGGGTTCTGCGTGGCCACCCCGACGGGGCACGTGTCGAGGTGGCAGACGCGCATCATGATGCAGCCCGCAACCACCAGCGGGGCGGTCGCGAAGCCGTACTCCTCGGCGCCAAGTAGCATCGCCACGATGACGTCACGCGCGGTGCGCATGCCGCCGTCGCACTGAACGGTGATCCGGTCGCGGAGTCCGTTGAGCACCAGCGTCTGCTGTGTGTCGGCGAGCCCGATCTCCCACGGCGCCCCGGCATGCTTGAGCGACGTCAGCGGCGCGGCGCCGGTACCTCCGTCGTAACCGGAGATCAGCACGACGTCCGCGTGCGCCTTGGACACGCCCGCCGCGACGGTGCCGACCCCCACCGAGCTGACGAGCTTGACGTGGATGCGGGCATCGGAGTTGGCGTTCTTCAGGTCGTGGATGAGCTGCGCCAGGTCCTCGATCGAATAGATGTCGTGGTGTGGCGGAGGTGAGATCAGCCCGACGCCGGGCGTCGAGTGACGCGTCTTGGCGATGTTCGGATACACCTTGTAACCCGGAAGTTGGCCGCCCTCACCCGGTTTGGCGCCTTGAGCCATCTTGATCTGGATGTCCGTCGCGTTGACGAGGTAATCGCTGGTCACGCCGAAGCGGCCGGATGCCACCTGCTTGACCGCACTGCGTCTGCGTGGGTCGTAGAGGCGGTCTACGTCTTCGCCTCCCTCGCCGCTGTTCGATCGGCCACCGAGGGCGTTCATGGCGATGGCCATCGTCTCGTGGGCTTCGGCGGAGATGGATCCGTAGCTCATCGCGCCGGTGTTGAAGCGGGTCAGGATCGAGTCGACGGACTCGACCTCCTCCAGCGGTACGGGTTCCCGCATCCCCGACTTGAACTCGAACAGCCCACGCAGCGTGCCGCCGTCACGGGCCAGCCGGTTCACCTCGTCGGAGTACTGCTGGAAGATCTCGTGCTTGCCGGTGCGCGTCGAATGTTGCAGCAGGAAGACGACTTCTGGCGTGAACAGGTGGAGCTCGCCCTCTCGCCGGAAGGCGTACTCGCCACCCACCTCGAGGCGCCGGTGGACGCGTTCGGTCGGGTTCTCGGGATAGGCCCGCCGGTGACGGAGCTTGACTTCCTCCGCGATGACGTCGAGGCCAACGCCGCCGAGCTGGCTCGGGGTGCCGGTAAAATACTCGTCGACGACGTCGCGGTTGAGCCCGATGGCCTCGAACGCCTGCGCACCGGTGTACGACGCGACGGTCGAGATGCCCATCTTGCTCATCACCTTCATGACGCCCTTGCCGAGCGCCTTGAGATAGTTGCGCACCGCGGTCGACGGCTCGATGCCGGTCAGCTCGCCCTCGCGGATGAGGTCCTCGATCGACTCGAAGGCCAGGTAGGGATTTACCGCGGCGGCCCCGAAACCGATGAGCATGGCGATGTGGTGCACCTCGCGGGCGTCGCCGCTCTCGACGACCAGCGCGACCGTCGTGCGCTCCTTGGTGCGGACGAGGTGGTGATGCACCGCCGACACCGCGAGCAACGACGGGATGGGCGCCTTGGTGTGGTCGGAGTCGCGGTCGGAGATGACGAGCGTTCGGTACCCCTTCGCGATCGCCTCGCAGGCGCGGATGCGCAGGTCCTCGAGGGCGTCGACCAGGCCCTCACCACCACGTTCGACGTCGTAGAGCGCGCGCAGGACCTTCGTCTTCAGCCCTGGTTGCTCACCGTCGGCGTTGATGTGCACGATCTTGTTGAGTTCGTCGTTGTCGAGGACCGGCCACTTGAGCACGATCTGGCGACAGGATGCCGCGGTCGGCTCCAGCAGGTTGTGTTCGGGCCCCATCACCCGCGACATGGAGGTGACGACCTCCTCGCGGATGGCGTCCAACGGCGGATTGGTGACCTGTGCGAAGAGTTCGACGAAGTAGTCGTAGAGGAGCCGGGACCGTTGCGACAACACCGCGACGGGCGTGTCGGTTCCCATGGAGCCCAAGGGTTCTGCACCCGAGGCCGCCATCGGCGTCAGCATGATCCGCAGTTCCTCCTCGGTGTAGCCGAAGGAGATCTGCCGTCGCACCACCGAGTCGTGGTTGGGCTGTACCCGCACCCGCTCCGGCAGGGTGGCCAGGTCCACGAGCCCCGAATGCAGCCACTCGCCGTACGGTTCGGCCGCCGAGAGTTCCTGCTTGATCTCGTCGTCGGACACGATGCGGCCGGCGGCGGTGTCGATCAAGAACATCTTGCCCGGTTCGAGCCTGCCCCTCGCGACGATCTCGGCCGACGGCACGTCCAGCACGCCGCTCTCGCTGGCGAGGATGATGCGCTCGTCGATGGTTCGCCACCAGCGTCCGGGTCGTAATCCGTTGCGGTCCAACACCGCCCCGACGACTGTGCCGTCTGTGAAGGTCACGCAGGCGGGGCCGTCCCACGGTTCCATCAACGACGCATGGAACTGCCAGAACGCCCGTCGGGCGGGGTCCATGTTGGCGTTGTTCTCCCACGCTTCGGGGATCATCATGAGGACGGCCTGCGGGAGGCTTCTGCCGCCGAGGTGCAGCAACTCGAGGACCTGATCGAAGGACGCCGAGTCCGAGGCCTCGGCCGTGCAGATCGGTGACAGCCGCGCCAGGTCGCCGGGAATCTGGGCACTCGCCAGCATCGCCTCGCGGGCGTGCATGCGGTTGCGGTTGCCGCGGACGGTATTGATCTCGCCGTTGTGGGCGACGAAGCGGAACGGATGGGCCAGCGGCCACGACGGGAAGGTATTGGTCGAGAAGCGGCTGTGCACGATCGCAATGGCGCTCATGCAGCGTTCGTCGCGCAGATCCGGAAAGAACTGCGGCAGTTGCATTGTCGTCAACATGCCCTTGTAGGCGATGGTCCTGCTGGACAGTGAGGCGAAGTAGACCCGGGTCTCCTCGGGTCCTGTCTCCGCAAGCTTGCGCAACGGGTAGACCCGACGGTCGAGGTCGATGCCGCCGGGCCTGCTGCCGTTGCGCTCCGGTGCGGCCACGAACAGCTGCGCCATGTAGGGCATGCAGCCCAGGGCCGTCACACCGACGCCGGCTCCGTCGGGATCGACCGGAACGTTGCGCCAGCCAAGTACTTCCAGTTCCTCCTCGGCGGCGATCGACTCGATGCGCGTCCGAGCCGCTGCACGGGCAACCGGATCCTGCGGCAGGAAGCAGATACCCGCTGCAAACGTGTTGGCGCCTTGCGCGGTTGGGGACGGCAGATCGAAGTCGACGACGTCACCCAAAAGTTCAACGGGCAACTGGAGCAAAATCCCCGCACCATCGCCGCTGTTCGGTTCGGCCCCCGCAGCTCCTCGGTGCTCGAGGTGCTCCAGCGCGGTGAGACCGTCGGCGACGATCGAGTGGGAGCGACGTCCCTTGATGTCGGTGACCATCGCCACGCCACAGGAATCCGCCTCATTCTCGGGATCGTAAAGACCCTGAGCTTCGGGCAAGGCCGAGAACAGCACTCGCAGCACCTCCGCAGTCTGGAAATCTTCGTGTCCGGGACTGCGGCGGCCCGAGTAACGATTGTATCAGCGGAGTCGGGGGGCTACCCGGCGATAAGTGTCGGGACCAGCGGGAACCCGGGTAGGTTCCGGATCACCGTCCAGGCCAGCGCTGCAACGATTACCGCTGCTGCTGCGTACCTTGGCATCAACTGGTGCCCGCCCCTCCATCGCAGGAAGAACCAGATCGCGAGGAGCGGAAGACCGACCAGCAGAAAGGCGTTGTCGACCACCGCCGCGCCCAGATCGCCGTGCAGCAGATCATGGGTCATCCGCAGGCCACCACAGCCGGGGCAGTTCCAGCCGGTCAGCAGATGAAAGGGGCAGCCGGGGAAGCCGAATCCCGGTGCGTGCGGATCACGCAGCCCGATGTACATGAGGGCGCCAGCAAGGGCCCCCGCCGTCCCGAGCGTGGCGTACCGGGGCCCCTTGTGGCCGGTGACGTCATTGGATTCCATCTCGGAACCCAGCATGCCAGAACACGGCGCCTCTCAGAAGGACGGCCGAGTGCTCTACCTTCGACGCCACCAGCGCCGGCGTGAAGTCCGCGCGGGGGCGGCCGACGTCACCGGCTTGTCCGGCGCCGAGTCGGGTTCGCTTGCGACCTCGTCGGCGACGGCCTCGGCCTCGTCACCTTCGACCGAACCCAGGCCTTCGGTGGGCTCGGCGGCAGGCTCGTCGGCGGCGACGTCGTCGGCGACGGCCTCGGCCCATACAGCAGCTTCGACCGCAGCTTCGTGGACCTCGGGGGCGGCCTCCTCGGCGGCCTCGACCTCGTCACCCTCGACCGAACCCAACCCTCCGGTGGGCTCGTCGGCGGCGACGTCGTCGGCGACGGCCTCGGCCCATACAGCAGCTTCGACCGCAGCTTCGTGGACCTCGGGAGCAG
>JAOPWT010000159.1 GCA_025965555.1 Mycobacterium sp. | reverse complement strand
GCATCGGGGCGGCTGTCATTGCATTCCGCGTCCATGACGGAACTGCCTTTTACCGATGGGGAATTAGACGGCGTCATCACCGTCAACACCATCTACTTCGTCGCGGACCTCGATCCTGCATTCGCGGAGCTTGCCAGGGTGATCAACAGCACGGGTCGACTCGTCATCGGAATGGCCGACCCGGAGGTCATGGCAAGACTTCCATTCACAGGACACGGTTTCCATCTCCGTCCGGTACCGGACGTGACCGACGCGTTACGCAGCACCGGCCTGAGCGTCGAACACCGTCAGATCAGTGACGACGCCAATGCACCGCACCTGCTGATCGCCCGGGCGATCGCGTGAAACGTCGCAAGAGCAAGCCCCCTTATTTCGACGTAGACGTTTTTCCAAACCGGAACTCCACCACGTCGCCGTCGGCCATCACGTAGTCCTTGCCCTCGATGCGCACCTTGCCCGCCGACTTCGCGGCGGCCATCGACCCCGCGGCGACAAGGTCGTCGAAGGACACGATCTCGGCCTTGATGAAACCCTTCTCGAAGTCGGTATGGATGACGCCCGCTGCCTTCGGTGCGGTGTCACCACGGTGAATGGTCCACGCCCGCGACTCCTTGGGCCCGGCGGTCAGGTAGGTCTGCAGCGCCAGGGTGTGGAAGCCGGCTCGCGCCAGCGCATCGAGACCCTTCTCGGTCTGGCCGATCGACTCCAGCAGTTCGGCGGCCGACTCGTCGTCGAGCTCCTGCAATTCGGCCTCGATCTTGGCGTCGAGGAACACCGCGTCGGCGGGCGCCACCAACTCGCGAAGCTCGGCTTTGCGGGCCTCGTCGGTCAGCACCGACTCGTCGGCGTTGAACACGTACAGAAAGGGCTTGGTGGTCATCAGGTTCAGCTCGCGCAGGAGCGAGGCGTCTACACCCGAGGCGAACAGCGTGATGCCGCCGTCGAGCGTCGTCTGCGCAGCCAGCGCGGCTTCGTGAACGGGCTTGCGCTCCTTGTTGTTCCGCGCTTCCTTCTCCATCCGCGGCACTGCCTTCTCCAGCGTCTGGAGATCGGCGAGGATCAATTCGGTCTCGATGACCTCGATGTCGGACTTCGGGTCGACCTTGCCGTCGACGTGGACGACGTCGTCGTCGGCGAACACCCGGACTACCTGGCAAATCGCGTCACACTCGCGGATGTTGGCCAGGAACTTGTTCCCGAGTCCGGCCCCCTCCGAAGCCCCCTTGACGATGCCTGCGATGTCCACGAACGTCACCGGCGCGGGCACGATCTTCTCCGATGAGAAGATCTCGGCCAGCTTGTCGAGCCGCGGATCGGGCAGCGCGACCACACCTTCGTTCGGCTCGATGGTGGCGAACGGGTAGTTGGCGGCGAGTACGTCATTGCGTGTCAACGCGTTGAAGAGCGTTGACTTGCCGACGTTGGGTAGTCCGACGATTCCGAGGTTGAGGCCCACGGATTGGACAGTCTAGGCGTCGTCCACGGGCGCGCCAGCGCGTGCTGGCAGCGCTCCCCGGGATATTGCCGGTACGGTCGACGTGTGTCAGGACTGCGCGGACGGTCGGCGGTGGCCGCCGACCATCGATCGGCGCTGCCTCGCGTCCCCGGAATCCCCTGGTGGGCGGCCGCGACATTGGCAGCCACCCTCACCGCCATCGGCGTCGCCTTCGACGCCGGGAGCGGCGACAACGCACTCGGCGGCGTCTTCACCGCGTGCTACGTACTCGGTTGCGTGGCCGCGGTACTGGCCGTGCGTCAGTCCGGCGTCTTCACCGCGGTGATTCAACCTCCGCTCATCCTGTTCATCGCCGTTCCCTTCGCATACTTCGTGTTCCACGGGAGCACGTTCACCGGCATCAAGGACACGCTGATCAACTGCGGCTACCCGTTGATCGAGCGCTTCCCGCTGATGTTCTTCACCTCAGCCACCGTGCTGTTGATCGGCATGGTCCGCTGGTACCTGGGAGCGGCCGCCAGACGAGCCGCCCCGAAGGACGCCGAGCCGACGGTCGACGTGTCAGAAGAGTCACCCGCGGCCACCAAGGTCGCGGCCACCGGCACCAAGACGCGGCGCAAGACCCGAAGCGCGACGGCACGCGCAGCGGGCGCCGCGGCGGTCGCCTCCGCAGCGGGAGCAGTGGAGGACGAGCCCCCGCGGACACCGCGTCGTCCGAGGACCGCGGCGACGGGCTCACAGCGGTCGACGGGCGCAGCGGCCGGTACGGGCTCCAGGCGCTCGCGGCACGCCCGCCCGCCGGAGACCGAGGCCGTCGAGCCGGTGCCGAATCGGCCACGCAAACGCACTACTGCCCCGGTTGATCCCCCTGCCGAGCCACGCCGACGCCCCCGTTCCGGCGAACCCCGCGAACGGGAACCCCGTGAGTCCCGCGAGCGCCGGCCACTGCCGCCGTTGGACCGCCGAAGCAGCGCCCGCGAACGACCGGAGCGCGACGGCTACGAGCGCCCTGCGCGGCGCGGACGCCCAGAGGGCTACGAACGGACCGAGCGGCCGGACCGTGCCGAGCGTCCGCAGCGGCGGTCCCGTTCAGAGGACTACGAACCGTACGAACCCCCGGCGGGCCGCAGCAACGGCAGCAACGGCAGCAACGGCACCAATGGCACCAATGGCACACACCATCCCGTGTCGCGGGTGCGTTACCGGGGGGCAGAGGACGGCGAGTCGCGGACCGAGCACCGCACGCGGGCGCGTCGGCCCAGGCATTCGGCGCCCGACTCTTGGGAGTACGACGTCTGAGGGCTAACCGTTGCGCTTGGGCCGAATGGCGCGGGGCAGGGTGAACACCAGCGTCTCGTTGGCCGTCGTGACGGGCTGCACAGTGCCATAGCCGTATTCGGCCAGCCGCTCCAGTACGCCGCGGACCAAGACCTCGGGTACCGACGCGCCGGACGTCACGCCGACGGTCGTGACGCCGTCGAGCCAGGTGGGATCGATGTCCTCGGCGTAGTCCACCAGGTATGAGGCCAATGAGCCGGCGCCGAGCGCCACCTCGACCAGCCGCACCGAGTTCGACGAGTTGCGCGAACCGACCACGATCACCAGCTCGCACTCCGGCGCCATTGCCTTCACCGCGACCTGGCGGTTCTGGGTGGCGTAGCAGATGTCATCGCTCGGCGGATCCTGCAGGTTGGGGAAGCGCTCGCGCAGCCGCTTGACGGTCTCCATGGTCTCGTCGACGCTCAGCGTGGTCTGCGACAGCCAGATGACCTTGTTCTCGTCGCGCACGGTGACGTTGTCGACCGACGCGGGACTGTCGACCACCTGGACGTGCTCGGGAGCCTCGCCTGCCGTGCCGACGACCTCCTCGTGTCCCTCGTGACCGACCAGCAGGATGTCGTAGTCGTCGCGGGCGAAGCGCTTGGCCTCGTTGTGCACCTTGGTGACCAGCGGGCAGGTGGCGTCGATGGTGTGCAGATTGCGTTCGGCGGCCTCCACGTGCACCGTCGGCGCGACCCCGTGCGCGGAGAACACCACGATGGCTCCTTCGGGAACCTCGCTGGTCTCCTCCACGAAGATCGCGCCCGCCTTCGCCAGGGTCTCGACGACGTGCACGTTGTGCACGATCTCGTGCCGGACGTACACCGGAGCGCCATGCTTCTCCAACGCCCGCTCGACGGTCTCGACCGCGCGATCCACGCCTGCGCAGTAGCCGCGCGGCTCGGCCAGCAGCACCCGCTTGCCTTCGACGGGCGCGACGACCGACCGGGTCGCACCCGGCATACCCATGTTGATCGTCTCCGGCATGACTCCAAGGGTACTTACCCGCAGCCTTCCAAGACCAGCCGACGGAGCGCCCGTACTCTTGGACCCATGGCTACTGCCCCGTATGGAGTCCGTCTGCTGGTCGGCGCCGCGGTGACCGCGCTGGAGGAAACCCGCAGACTGCCGCACACCGTCATCACGTACCCGATGACGCTCGTCAGCCAGGTCGCACAACTGGTCATGAAGATGCAGCAGGATGTCGCGGATCTGGTCATCAGGGGTGACGAGACGCTGGACCACCTGTTTCCACCCAAGGACGAGCAGCCGGAGTGGGCGACGTTCGACGAGGACGTCGACGACGAGGATCCCGGCGACGATGTCGGCGACGATGCCCCCCGCAATGGCGAACGGTTGACCGAAGGCAGGTTCGCGCTCTACAGCACCGGCGAGCCGGAGAATGTGCCGGAACCGTCGCCGGTCGGTCCAGGGCCATCGGCGCCGGGCATCGTCACCAAGCTGGACTACACGTCGCTCACCCTCGCCCAGCTGCGCGCCCGGCTGCCCTCGCTACGGATCGCCGACCTCGAGGCGCTGTTGGCCTACGAAGGTCAGACCAAGGCGCGCGCGCCGTTCCAGACGCTGCTGGCCAACAGGATCACCCGCGCGACCGCCAAGTGAGCGAGTCGGAACAGGGCAAGTCCCCCGACAACCCGTGGCCGGTGCGCGCCGTCGCCACCCGCGTCGCGAAGTACATCGACCGACTCGGCACGGTGTGGATCGAGGGACAGCTGACCGAGTTGAAGCTGCGTCAGTCGACCGCGTGGATGGTGTTGCGCGACCCCGCCGCAGACATGTCGCTGTCGGTGAGTTGCCCACGCGACCTGGTGATCAACGCCCCGGTGCCACTTGCCGAGGGCACCCAGGTGATCATGCTGGGCAAGCCGCAGTTCTACACCCGCAACGGGTCATTCAGTTTGCGCATCAGCGAGATTCGCGCCGTCGGCATCGGCGAGCTGCTGGCCAGGATCGCCCGGTTGCGAAAGTTGCTTGACGCCGAAGGCTTGTTCGATCCCCGCCTCAAGCGACCCATCCCGTTCCTGCCCAACACGGTCGGCTTGATCACGGGTCGCGCGTCGGCCGCCGAACGGGACGTGCTGTCAGTGGCCGAAACACGTTGGCCTGCAGTACGTTTCGCCGTACGCAACACGATCGTGCAGGGACCGAGCGCGGTGGCTCAGATCGTCGACGCCCTTCGTGATCTCGATGGCGATCCCCACGTCGACGTCATCATCCTGGCCCGTGGTGGCGGCAGTGTCGAGGACCTGCTGCCCTTCTCCGACGAGACGTTGTGTCGCGAGATCGCCAAGTGCACAACCCCGGTCATCAGCGCCATCGGCCACGAGCCGGACGACCCGTTGTGCGATCTGGTCGCCGACGTGCGGGCTGCGACCCCGACCGACGCGGCCAAGCGAGTGGTGCCCGACGCGGCGGCCGAACAGGCGCTGGTGAGCGATCTGCGCAGGCGCAGCGCAAGGGCCCTGCGCAACTGGGTGCACCGTGAGCAGCACACGCTGAGTCAGCTGCGCAGCCGGCCGGTGCTGGCTCAGCCGCTGGCGGCACTCACCGCCCGCACCGAAGAGGTCCACCGCGCCTTGGCCACTGCCCGCCGCGACGTCACCCGATTGCTCGAAGCCGAGAGCAGAGGCGTCGGGCATCTGTCGGCACGCCTGGCCACCCTTGGACCGGCAGCCACCCTGGCGCGGGGCTATGCCGTGGTCCAGGTTGCGTCCGGCTCCATGGCGGTGTTGAGGTCGACGGCGGATGCGCCGGCAGGCACCCGGCTGCGAATACGCGTCGCCGATGGCGCCATAACAACGGTCAGCGAGGGGTCATATGAAGCCCATTAGTCAGATGGGGTACGAAGAATCCCGCGACGAGCTGATCGAGGTGGTGCGTCAACTCGAGCAGGGTGGGCTCGATCTCGACGCCTCCCTCAAACTCTGGGAAAGGGGCGAGGAGCTGGCCAAACGCTGCGAAGAGCACCTTGCCGGCGCCCGTGCGAAGGTGGAGAAGGCGTTGGCCTCCAGGGAGGACGAGGAAGCTTGACAACGGAACCAGTTCGCCCGTAGCGGCTCGAAACTGGAACACGTTTCAGTTATCCTCGCCGCATGGGTGACTCAACGCTGACCACTGACCTCGGCCGCGTGCTGGTGACCGGCGGCTCCGGCTTCGTCGGCACCAACCTCGTGACCGAGTTGCTCGACCGCGGCCACGAGGTCCGCAGCTTCGACCGGGCGCCGTCGCCACTTTCCGCGCGCGAGCGGTTCCAGACCGTCGTCGGGGACATCACCGACGCCACCGACGTCGCGAACGCCGTCGAGGGCATCGACACCGTCATCCACACCGCCGCGGTCATCGACCTGATGGGCGGCGGCTCGGCACCCGCCCGCGAACGCAGCTTCGCCGTTAACGTCGGCGGCACCAAGAACCTCGTGCACGCAGCGCAGAACGCCGGTGTGAAGCGATTCGTCTACACCGCGTCCAACAGCGTGGTGATGGGCGGCCAACCCATCACGGGAGGGGACGAGACGCTGCCATACACACAGCGATTCGCCGACCTCTACACCGAGACCAAGGTGGTGGCCGAGAAGTTCGTATTGTCCCAGAACGGCGAGGGCGGCCTGCTCACCTGCAGCATCCGGCCCAGCGGCATCTGGGGCCGCGGCGACCAGACCATGTTCCGCAAACTGTTCGAGAGCGTGCTCAAAGGCCACGTCAAGGTGCTCGTTGGCAGCAAGGACGTGAAGCTCGACAACTCCTACGTGCACAACCTGATTCACGGTTTCATCCTCGCCGGTGAACACCTGGTGCCCGGTGGGTCCGCGCCCGGCCAGGCGTACTTCGTCAATGACGGCGAGCCGATCAACATGTTCGAGTTCTCCAGGCCGGTGATCGAGGCATGCGGTGAGCGCTGGCCGACCTTGCGGGTGTCGGGACGGCTGGTCCACGCGGTCATGTCGGTGTGGCAGTGGCTGCACTTCCGCCTCGGCCTGCCCAAGCCGCTGCTGGAACCCCTTGCGGTGGAACGGGTTTACCTCTACAACTACTTCTCCACCGCCAAGGCAGAGCGTGACCTCGGCTACCGACCGTTGTACACAACCGAGGCCGACA
>JAOPWT010000140.1 GCA_025965555.1 Mycobacterium sp. | reverse complement strand
CGATCATGGGCCAAACGTTAGACCCCTATTCGCGGCCGGCTGAGACCCATGCCAGGTCGGCGAATCGACTTCCCGACACCACGTCGGCGGTCGAATCCAGCCGCGCGAGCTGATCGTCGGTCAGTGCCACGTCCAGCGAGTTGAGGTTCTCCTCGACGCGCGCGGCCCGGCGGGTGCCAGGGATCGGCACCGACGCCACCCCGAGTTCGTCGGCCCGGTAGCGAAGCCAGGCGAGGGCGACCTGGGCAGCCGTGGCCTCACGCTCGTCGGCGACGGCGCGGATCACGTCGACCACTGCCAGGTTGTTCTCGAGTGCCTGCTCGGAGAATCGTGGCAAGTTGCGCCGGAAGTCCGATGCCTCGGTCAGGTCGGCGGCCGAGGCCACCGTGCCCGTCAGGAACCCTCGGCCCAGCGGCGAGTACGGAACGAAGCCGACGCCGAGTTCGGCGGCCGCGGGCACCACCTGGCGTTCGACGTCCCGACTCCAGATCGACCACTCACTCTGGACGGCAGCGATGGGGTGCACCGCGACGGCAGCGCGCAGTTCGTCGGCGGTCACCTCGGACAGGCCGAGATGGCGGACCTTGCCCGCGGTGACGAGTTCGGCCATCCCGCCGACGGTCTCCTCGATCGGCACCGTGAGGTCGCGGCGGTGCATGTAGTAGAGGTCGACGACGTCGGTCTGCAGACGACCCAGGCTCTCGTCGATGGATTGCCGCACGTAGGCGGCGTCGCCTCGAGACCCGGGACGGCCTGCGGCACGATCGGCGGGAGCGCCGACGATGCCGAACTTCGTGGCCAGCGTGACCTCGTCGCGCCGAGTGGCGAGGAGGCCGGCGATGAGTTGCTCATTGGCGCCGCCGCCGTAGACGTTCGCGGTGTCGATGAACGTCACGCCCAAGTCGAGGGCCCGGTTCAGGGTGGCCAGCGATTCGGCATCGTCGACGTCGCCGTACACCGGCGTCAATGCCATGGCGCCAAAGCCCACCGCACTCACGATCAGGTCGTCGCCGAGCGCCACGGTCTCCGTCATGTGCATCCCCTTTGGTTCGGTCGTGCATCGAGCCTTCAACGGCTAGCAACCGACGCCGTCGGCGAAGTGTTCCGCGTGGGGGCTTTCCCGATCCGGGGATCGGACTTAGCCTTGTGTGATCCACGTCACCAAGGAGGCGTCAGTGCGTATTGCAGACGTGTTGAAGAACAAGGGTGCCGGCGTGCTGACGGTCGCGCCGGACACCTTGGTCAGCGACCTGCTCAGCGGCCTGGTCACCCGCAACGTCGGAGCCATGGTGGTCGTTGGCCCGAACGGTTTGGTCGGCATCGTCTCCGAACGCGATGTCGTGCGCATGCTGCACGAACATGGTGCGGGCGCGCTCGGTCGACCGGTCGCCGACATCATGACCAGCGAGGTGATCACCTGTTCTCCGGAGGACACCGTCGACAGCCTCAGCGGGCTGATGACCACACACCGGGTGCGGCACGTGCCCGTCATGGATAACGGCCACTTGGCAGGCATCGTCAGCATCGGTGACGTGGTGAAGACCCGGATGGAGGCGTTGCAGGCCGAACGGGAGCAGTTGGAGGCATACATCACGCAGGGGTGACCAGCCCTGGCGGAAGATGTGACGGGTGACCAACCTGCAAGCCAGGCCCGCGACCCGCGCCGACATCGGGGCACTGTCCAACACTCTGGGTCGGGCCTTCTTCGACGATCCCGTGATGTGTTGGATGCTGCCCGACGCCGAACAACGGAAACGGAAGCTGCCCAAGCTGTTTACGGCGTTGACGCGCTACCACCACCTGGCCCAGGGCGGCGTGGAAGTCGCCTCCGACGGCGCGGATGGCATCGGGGGCGCTGCGCTGTGGGACCCACCGGGCAGGTGGCGTCAGACGCGGGCCGAGGAGTTGCGGGCCATGCCGTGGCTCCTGCTGGCGTTTGGCCGCTCACTCAAGCGTGGGATCATCCTCGAAGAGATGATGAAGGAGGCCCACCCCGAGGAGCCGCACTGGTATCTCGCGATCATCGGTAGCGATCCCGCCGTGCGTGGCAAGGGGTACGGGCAGGTGTTGATGCAATCCCGGCTGGACCGCTGCGACGCCGAGCATGCGCCCGCCTACTTGGAATCAAGCAATCCCGACAACGTGCCCTACTACCAGCGGTTCGGCTTCGAGATCACCGGCGAGCTCACGCCCCCCGGCGGGCCCAGTCTGATTCCGATGTGGCGGGCTGCGCGCTAGCTCCAGGAATACTCGGTGCGCAGGCGCCCTGCCACGACCTCGAACGCCTCGCGGTCGAGGATGGCACCCTCGCGGCGGATGCCCTCCTCCGGCACGTCGAGGACGCGGTCGAGTCGAACCCAGCTGGCGCGACCCTCGTAATCCCAACTGCCGCTTCCGATCCCGACCCATCTGCGGTCGGTGCCGTGACGTTCCTGGCTCGACAGCATCAGCCCGAGAAGCGTGCCTCTGTCGCGGCCGATGACCAGCACGGGCCGATCCTTGCCGCGCGACGGGTCCTCCTCGTAGACCACCCACGTCCAGACGATCTCGCCAGGGTCGGCCTCGCCGTCGAGATCGGGGGCGTAGGAGATCCTGCGCGCCCGGTGCGCGGTGGGGACGCTGTCCTTGGTGACGGGTCGACCTGCCGCGATCGCAGGCTGCGACACCATCGACGCGCCGTTCAGAACACTGATGCCCACGTCGATGCCCATCCGGATGCCCTGCTGGATGGTGCGCGGCACGCTCTCGGGTTTCTGCAGTTGGCGGATGATCCTCGGCGCCTCGTTGAACACCAGGTTCTCCGTGTTCTTCAGGGTGGACTTCAGAAACCCCTGCCACGGCTTCCACTGCGACGCCATGGTTCGAGCATAAGCACGATTGTGTCGTCACGACGGTTGGTCGATACGCTGGTAGTGCAGGTAACACGGGTCGACACCCGCCCGGGCCCCACCCCACCAGGAGATTCCCATCAGCAGCTTCGCCGACAAGACGTTCACCGCGCCGGCGCAGATTCGGAACTTCTGCATCATCGCGCATATCGACCACGGCAAGTCCACGCTGGCCGACCGCATGCTGGGGATTACCGGCGTCGTCGCAGACCGGGACATGCGGGCGCAGTACCTGGACCGGATGGACATCGAGCGCGAACGCGGCATCACCATCAAGGCGCAGAACGTGCGCCTGCCGTGGGAGGTAGACGGTGAGCAGTTCGTCCTGCATCTGATCGACACGCCGGGGCACGTCGACTTCACGTACGAGGTATCGCGTGCGCTCGAGGCCTGCGAAGGGGCCGTGCTGCTCGTCGACGCCGCGCAGGGCCTCGAGGCGCAGACGCTGGCGAACCTGTACCTGGCTCTCGACCGCGATCTCACGATCATCCCCGTCCTCAACAAGATCGACCTGCCTGCGGCCGACCCGGACCGCTATGCCGCAGAGATCGCCCACATCATCGGCTGCGAACCGGAGGACGTGCTGCGCGTCTCCGGCAAGACCGGTGAGGGCGTCCGCGAGTTGCTCGACGAGGTGGTGCGACTGATCCCCGCGCCCGTAGGTGATGCCGATGCGCCCGCCCGCGCGATGATCTTCGACTCGGTCTACGACATCTACCGCGGTGTCGTGACGTACGTCCGCGTGGTGGACGGCAAGCTCAAGCCGCGCGAGAAGATCAAGATGATGTCGACCGGCACGACGCACGAGCTGCTCGAAGTCGGCATCGTCTCGCCGGAGCCGAAAGCCACCGAGGGCCTTGGCGTCGGCGAAGTGGGCTACTTGATCACCGGAGTGAAGGACGTCCGTCAGAGCAAGGTCGGCGACACCGTGACCTCGGCACGCCACGGGGCCACCCAGGCGCTGACCGGATACCGCGAGCCCAAGCCGATGGTCTATTCGGGGCTCTACCCGGTCGACGGTTCGGACTACCCGAACCTGCGCGATGCGCTGGAGCGCCTCCAGCTCAACGACGCTGCCCTGACGTGGGAGCCCGAGACGTCGGTGGCGCTGGGCTTCGGCTTCCGCTGCGGCTTCCTGGGCCTTCTGCACATGGAGATCACGCGCGAACGTCTGGAACGCGAGTTCGACCTCGATCTGATCTCGACCGCACCCAACGTCGTCTACCGCGTGGTGAGGGATGACGGTACGGAGATCGTGGTGACGAACCCGTCGGACTGGCAGGACGGCAAGGTTCGGGCGGTGTTCGAACCGATCGTCAAGACGACGGTCATCGCGCCGAGCGAGTTCATCGGCACGATCATGGAGCTGTGTCAGTCGCGCCGCGGCGAACTCGGCGGCATGGACTACCTTTCGCCGGAACGCGTCGAGCTCCGCTACACGATGCCGTTGGGCGAGATCATCTTCGACTTCTTCGATTCGTTGAAGTCGCGCACCCGCGGGTACGCCAGCCTCGACTACGAGGAGGCCGGCGAGCAGGAGGCCGATCTGGTGAAGGTCGACATCCTCCTGCAGGGCGAGGCGGTGGACGCGTTCAGCGCCATCGTGCACAAGGACTCCGCCGCGGCGTACGGCAACAAGATGACGACCAAGCTCAAGGAACTCATTCCACGCCAGCAGTTCGAGGTGCCGATCCAGGCCGCGATCGGATCGAGAATCATTGCGCGCGAGAATATCCGGGCCATCCGCAAGGACGTCCTCAGCAAGTGCTACGGCGGTGACATCACCCGCAAGCGCAAACTTCTGGAAAAGCAGAAGGAGGGCAAGAAGCGGATGAAGACGATCGGCCGCGTCGAGGTCCCTCAGGAAGCCTTCGTCGCCGCACTGTCTGCCGACGCCGCCAGCGACAAACCGAAGAAGTAGCCTCCGATGCGGTGGCTGGCGGGGGCCCTGTCGATCGTCCTGCTGCTGGCCGGCTGCGCACACACGGTCGAGGGCGCGGCCCAACCCGCCGCGACCGCCCTGAAGATCCTGCCCACCGAGGACGAGATCAGCTCTGCCGTGGGAAACACCTTGAGCACGTTTGGCTTTCAGCCGTTCATCGGGGGTGTCGAGATCCTGCCCGACGGTTACCGCACCGATGCCGACGCCTCGCCGATCAGATGTGCGGCCGTCACCGACACCGCGCCGCGAATCGTCTACGAACCATTGCCCGTCATGGAGGCCGCCCGTCAGAGCTACTTCAACTGGGACGAAGGCGTCGACACCTCGGGTGCCGACGCTGCGGTCGTGCGCCTGTCCACGGCCGAGGCCGCCCACGACGCGTTCGAGTCCTTCGGGCGGCATTGGCAGAAGTGCTCGGGCACGACCGTGGTCAAGAACGTGCGAGAAACGGTGATCGATGCCGACATCGCGGATGTCACGATGCAGGGATCGGTGCTGTCCGCCACCGTTCGGACGCACCAGCGCCCGAGTGTGTCCACCTCGCGGTACGAACGAGCTCTCGGGGTGCGTGGCAACACCGTCGTCGAGGTCTCGCTCGCCATCACTGCGACCGGCGAGCGGCAGCCGGATCCGCGTGCCGGCGCGGTGCGGGTCGCGGAGTTGATGCTGAACAAGACACAATGAGCCGGGTGAACTGGGTTCGCGCCCGTACGCAGGTGTGCGCTGCGATGGCCATCGTGGTCGTCGCGGCCTCCGGCTGCACCAGCACCGTCCCGGGGATCGCCGTCCGCGACGCGAATGCGGGTCCCACCGACGTCCGACCGCTTCGGGAAGCGCAACTCGATGACGTGCTGCTGAGCATCGCCCAGCTCAACGGCATCGTGGGCGCCACCGAGATGAAGGTCGTCCTTCAGGGCCAGGGGATGTCGGACAACGCCGATGCCGTGTCCGACCCGGACTGCCTCGGCTCGATCTTCGGGGCCGAGGATCTGGTGTACCAGTTCAGCGACTGGACGGCGGTGCGGGATCAGGTCGCGCGTGAGCCGGGAGACGGCAACGAGCACTGGGTCGAGCAGACGGCCGTGCTCTACTCGACGGCGAAGCCGGCCAAGGAATTCGTCGACACCTCGACGTCCTCCTGGCGTGACTGCAGTGGGTTCTCGGTGGCCGTCGACGACGGGACGACGAGTTCGATCTGGCTGATCGGCGACGTGAAGGTCGACGATGACGTGGTGACCCAGGTGATCTCGCAGGAGGACTCCGACGGCTGGGAGTGCCAACACGCCATGTCGTCGGTGTCGAACGTGTCGGTCGAGACCATTGCGTGCGCCTTCGGCATCAACGACGAGGCCGTCACCATGGTCGACGCCCTCGTCGCGAACGCAGCCAAGCAGTAGCGCCGACCCGTCTAGGCCTCGACGGGGGCGAAGGCACCTCGGTAGCGCGCGGCGGGATGACGATCGGTGAGGCGGTCGGTTCCGAAGAGCTTTGCGCGCGTCGTGCCGGGGGCGTACTCGCGCTGGGCGAGTCCGCGATCCTGCAGGACGGGTATCACGTGATCGACGAACTCTTCGTAGCTTCCGGGGATGGTGGCGTTCACGACGTTGATGCCGTCGACTCCTGCGTCCCGCCACTGCTGCAATTGATCGGTGATCGTCTCGGGCGTGCCGACGATCCGCGAGTTGCGTCCCTGCAGCTGGCCCAGATCGCGGATCGTGGCCTCCCGTCCCGAGACCGATTCCTGAACCCATTGCACGATGCTGCGCACCCCGTCGGTGTTGGCGATGTCGCCGAGCGGCGTGTCGAGCGGATGGCCGCCGAAGTCGACGCCCACTGCGCCGGACAGGTGAGCCACCATGCCGTCGAGATCGATGGACTCGTCGAGATCGGCAGCCTTTCGGTTGGCTTCGGATTCGGTGCTGCCGATCACGAAGTGCAGTCCTTGAAAGAACTTCAGATCACCGGGTTCGCGGCCCGCCGCCACGACGCGGCGCCGAGTGTCGTCGATCAGACCGCGAGCGTGGTCGGGGCCAGGGGTGATGATGAACTGCGCCTCGGCGTTTCGGGCGGCGAAATCCCTTCCCGCCGGTGAGGACCCGGCCTGGAACAGGACGGGCGTGCGCTGCGGTGAGGGAGCCACCAGGTGCGGCCCCTCGACCTGATACCGCTTGCCGGCGTGATTGATCTTGTGGATCTTCGCGTAGTCGCCGTGCAGCCCGCGATCACGGTCTTGGAGCAGAGCACCGTCGTCCCAGGAGCCCTCCCACAGCTTGTACGTCACGTCGACGTACTCGTCGGCCCACCGGTAGCGCTCGTCGTGTTCCTCGAGTTCGGCATAGCCGAAGTTGCGGGCGCCGTTGGCGAGGGCGTTGGTGACGATGTTCCACGCGATGCGACCGTTCGACGCGTGGTCGAGGGTGGAGATCTTGCGGGCGAAGTTGAAGGGGTGCTCCTGGATCACCGAACTGGTGATCGCGATCCCGAGATCTGTTGTGTTGTAAGCAATCGCCGAGGCGATCACGCTGGGATCGTTGCTGGGGATCTGCAGTCCCGATTGCACGTACTTCTCGTAGGAACCGCTGTAGTCGCCGTACAGACCGATCACGTCCGCGAAGAAGATGAAGTCGAACCGGCCGCGCTCCAGGATCTTCGCCAGCCGAACCCAGTGCTCCAGTGAGTTGAAGTTCGTCTGGTCTGCGTCGGGCTGACGCCACACGCCCTGCAGTATGTGCGAGGTCGTGTTCATGACGAATGCCGAGAAGCGAAGCGGTGATGGCGACATCCGGTCAGATTCGCGGTGAAGTGTCATGTGGTGCAAGTGTTTCGATCACGGTGCGTCCGATCCACTTAGGTGTGGGCACGAGTAAAACCTCCGAAATGCCCAATTGCGCAGGTGGTCAGGGGTATAGCCGAACCCGCGGTGATGCTGGCGCGGCCGTGGACACGTGTTGTCCTGTCGCGCAGCCCATTTTGGTGGGGGTATTCATCAGCACGAGTAAGAACGTCGGACATCGGGCGATATCGAATTACGGTCAGCCCCCATGTCAACGGAAGATGGGACGGGCGACGAACGCAAGGTCGTCGACTCACTGCTCGAGCGCCTCGACACCTACGGCCTCGGCCGGCGTCAGTTCGTCAAACTCCTGGCGGGCGCCGGTGTCGCGGTGGCCGCAGGCGGCACGTTGGCCGCGGTCGGGCGACGCGGTCCGGAGAAGAGCGGTGCGGTCGCCTATACCGACGGTCAGTTCGCACTGCTGAACTGGTCGTCGACCGGCGACTACCAGGTGCAGTGGGCCAAGGCGTACCAGGATGCGGCGAGTCAACTCGGCTACAAGAGCGTGGTGCTCGACGGCAAGTCCGACGCCGCAGTGCAGTCGAATCAGTTCAATCAGCTACTGACTCAGAAGACCACTGCCATCTTCGTCGGGCTCAACGATCCCGGGGCGCTTCCGACCCTGGCGCACGACGCCAACGACAACGGCGTGCTGTTCCAGGCGGCCTGGAACTCACCGGCCTGGTACACCCCGTGGCACAGCGACGCCCAGGGAGACAAGTACAACACCTTCCTCATGCCCGACGAGTACGAAGCCGTCGGCAAGGCGGTCGACGTGCTGGCCAAGCAGATTGGCGAAGAGGGCACCATCGTCAGGGTCGGCGGGTACTACCCGTCCATCGACGGGTGCGAGGTGCAACGCCGACTGGCGGTCTACCACACGCTGAAGAAGTACCCGAAGATCAAGTTCGCGGGCGAACTCCATGCCAAGTACGACGCGGATCTGTCGCAGCGGGCCGCCTCGTCGCTGCTGGCCCGCTATCCCGACACCGTGGGCATCGTCGCCGTCAACGACGATGCCGCGACCGGCGTGATCGCGGGTATCGAGGCAGCGGGCAAGGTCCCCGGCAAGGACGTCTTCGTGACGGGGGCCAACGGCTCGACCGCGGGCATCGAACGCGTGCTGGCAGGCAAGCAGCTCGCCACCACCGGGAACGTCCCCGCCTACCCGTCGTTCTTCACCCTGGCGCAGTTCCACGACCGGTTGCGCGGCTGGAAGCCGGAGCCCGCCGAGCGGTTCTACGGCTGGCACGCCGAGATCATCACGCGCGACAACGTCAAGGCGTTCAAGGCCCGCTACGTCGACAAGCCGATCGCCGAGTCGTTCGACGTCAAGCTCCTGTCGCGCACCGAGCACCCGGACGACTTCGACCTCCAGTTCGACGGCTATCCCGTGGAGAATCTGGACCTCATCTGGCCAGATGTGCCCAAGCCCAAGGGCTTCGAGTATCCGGAGGCGTACCTCAAGGCGCAGCGCAACGGTGACTTCGAGCGGATCCGCGCGCTCTACAAGGAGCACTACCGCTCCCCGGTTCTCGGTCCGTCACCGTATGGAAGGGTCTGACAGTTGAGCACGCAGACATTGCAGCCTCGCTTGGAGGCACACGGCATCGTCAAGACCTTCGGAACCAACCGGGCCCTCAAGGGCGTCGACCTGACGGTCGGTGACGGCGAGGTCGTCGGCCTGATCGGGGAGAACGGTGCGGGCAAGAGCACCGTTCTCAACATCATCTCGGGTGTCCTGCCCTACGACTCGGGGTCGTTGCTATTGGACGGCAAGGAGATCGCTCCGAAGACCTACCAGGAGGCCAACCGGCTCGGCATCTTCCGGGTGTTCCAGGAGGCGGCGCTGGTCGACTCGCTCACCGTGTACGAGAACGCCTTCTTCGGCTGGGAGCACCTCTTCCGTTCCCGCACCGGGGGTCTCGATCGTCGCAGACTGAAGCGCGCGACCGAGGAGTCGCTGCACGAGGCGGGCGTCGACGGTCTCGACGTGACGCTGTCGACCGGCTCGCTCACCCCCGGCCAGAAGCAGAGCGTCGACATCGCCAGGGTGACCGCGCTGGCCAAGCTGCTCGAGGTCGAGCGGCCGGTGGTGTTGTTCGACGAGCCGACGACCGCGCTGGACCAGGAGCACGAGGACAACTTTCTGCGCCTTCTGCAGCGGCTGCGGGGTGTGGCCGCCGTCGTCTTCGTCTCGCACCGGTTACCCGAGATCCTCGAAACCACGGACCGCATCACGGTCTTCAAGGACGGCGAGTCGGTGGGGCACCGACCGACGAAGGGCGCCGACGAGGGTGAACTGCACCGGTTGATGGTCGGTCGCGTCCGGACCGAGAACTACTACCGCGAGCATGCTCAGGGCGAAGTGGCGGTCGACGCCCCCCCGC
>JAOPWT010000125.1 GCA_025965555.1 Mycobacterium sp. | reverse complement strand
GATCGCCTTGGAGCCGTCCGCCTCATCGACCTGGTCGACGCTGACTCCACCGTCGAGCAGTCCGCTGGCGGCGTGCGTGCTCGCGGCGTCCTCGATGTTGGAGGCATGGCCCGGATCCTGCGCGTTCTGCTGCAGGCCCCCAAGCAGGAGCGGGACCAGCGTCTGGACCGCGCTGTTCACTTCGGCTTCGTCGGCGCCCAGCTTGCTTGCAATCTGTTGGGTGGGAATCTCGTTGAAGAGTTCGTCGAGATCAGCCATGACTGTCCACCTTCATCGTTGGATGTGCACGCGCGCGATTGCGACACTAGCCGCAACGATCTTGAGTTATAGCCGTTCGGTCTCCATCGTCACGCCCGCGGCGGGAAACCGGGCGAGCAGCGCATCACCGAGGGCCGCCGCGGGTGTGAGCACGCCGCGGAGCTCCGAGAGTGTGTCGCGATCGAATGCCAGCGCAAGCCCGGACTCCCCCAACAACACCGACGTCGCTTTGTATCCGGGGTCACCCTGCTGGGCCATGATGGCCCGGTATCGGGCGCCGCTGGAGGTCGTGGTGTAGGTCTCGACCCGGTAGTGGCCGTTGTCGCGAGCGCGCTCGCTGGGCCCCGTGCCTGGCTTGGGCAGAACACGCTCGACCAGGCCGCGGGGCAACTTGTCGAAGTACCGGCTGCCGAGGCCGAGAACGGCGGCATTGGCAGCGGTGCCCAGTGCTGCCGCGACGGGCGCCACCACCGATGACCCCACGCTCATGTTCTCCGCGTAGCGGAACGTCCGGCCGTACGACCAGCCCAGCAATGCGTTGGTACGCCGCACGATTCGCGCGTTCGGCGCACCCATCGCGAACGCGCCGGTCCAAATGCCGTCGAGTTCGGGGGCGATGTCGCGGCCGCGCCGCCACGGGGTGTCGGACTGATGGCCGAACTCGGGTTCGGCGCCGCGGTCCGTCGTCAACGTGTAGGGATCGTTCATCGCCCGCCGCGCCTCGGGGTCGGTCGACGAGGTGTGCATGACCTCCACCATCGAGGCGGCGGTGCCACCGGACACGCCACCGGCGAAGCCGCGGAGCACGAAGTTGGTCTCCCCGAGCTGCCCCGCGCCGTCGGCGAGCGCCCGCTTGTAGAGGGCGTACACCGTGAGATCCGAAGGAATGGAGTCGAATCCGCAGGAATGGACGATGCGGGCGCCGTTGTCGGCGGCCTCCTTGTGAAACAGGTCGATGCTCTCGCGGATGAACATCGTCTCGCCGGTGAGGTCCGCATAGTCGGTGCCAGCCGCCGCACACGCGGCCACCAGTGGCACGCCGTACTTGGTGTAGGGGCCGACGGTACTGATCACGACCCGAGCGCGTGCCGCCATGTCGTCGAGCGTGGACGGCGACGCCGTGTCGGCCTCGATCAGTGGCCACGCCTGTGCCGCCGCACCAAGCGACTCGCGTACCGCGAGCAACTTCTGGGGTGATCGTCCGGCCAGGGCGATGCGCGCCTGGCCGCCTGCAGTGGCCAGGTACTGGGCCGTGAGCTTGCCGACGAAGCCGGTCGCCCCGTAGAGCACGATGTCGAATTCACGCTGCGGTGCCGTCATGAGGCCAAGCTACCGGTGCGTCACCCGAGCGTTTCGGGAAGCTCGACCTCCTCACCGAGCAGGTGGCGGCCCAGGAAGGCGAGCACCACCTGGTACCAGATCTTGGCGTGCTGGGGCGCGAGCACCCAGTGGCCTTCGGTCGGGAAGTACAGGAACCGGTGCGGGCTGGTTCCGTCGTCCCCTGCCCGCAGCGCCGACTGGGTCAGCAGCTCGAACCACAACCGTAGACCTTCGCCGATCGGCACCCGGTAGTCCTTGTCACCGTGAATGACGAGCGTCGGAGTGGAGATCTCGCCGACGCTTCGGTGTGGCGAGTTCCGCTCGGCCATCTCTGTCGTCATCTCCCTGGCCCACCAGTAGCCGCCGTCGGTGGTCGGCCCGAACTGGTCCAACGCCCACAGGCTGGCGTGGGTGATGATCGCGTCGAAGCGGTCGGTGTGGCCGGCGATCCAGTTGGCCATGTATCCGCCGAACGAGCCGCCCATCGCCGCGGTCCGCGTCTCGTCGACCCGCGGATGTCTCAGCGCCTCGTCGGTGGCAGTCATCAGATCGGTGTACGGCGCGAAGCCCCAAGCGCCCCAACCTCGTTGGATGAAATCCTGACCGTAGCCCGTCGACAGCGCCGGGTCGGGCATCAGGACCGCATAGCCGCGGGCGGCCAGCAACCACGGGTTCCAGCGCCAGTGCCAGGTGTTCCAACTCCCCAGCGGGCCGCCGTGAATCCACAGCACCATCGGCGCCGGCTCGTCCCCGTCGGGAAGCACCAGCCACGAACGGACGTGGGTGCCGTCGTCTGCGATGGCCGTCACCTCGGTCAGCTCACCTGGGAGAGCGGGCATGTCGAGGCACGGCAGCACAGCGAGGGAACCATCGGCAGCGATGCGCACGGGGTGCGGCTGCGATGAGTACGAACTGCGCAGCGCGTAGACCACACCGCCCGGCGCGGCGCACACGTTCGTGTAACTGAAGTCGTCGTTGGTCAACCGGGTCACCGAAGACTGGGCACCCCCGGTGGGATCGACCAGGAACACCGGGCAGCGGCCCGCCTCGTCTGCCGTGACGAGCAGTGCCGAGCCGTCCGTCGTCCACGTCAACGATGACGGCCACCGATCCCATTCCGTCGCGACCTCGGCGAAGGACTCACCGAACTTCAGGTAGCACAAGGTGATTCGTGGGGCGTGAGCCGGCGTGGAGTGCGTCTCGCGGGTGAACGCGACTGCCGAGCCGTCGGGCGAGATCGCCGGGCTGCCCAGATCTGCCAGCGGGTCGTCCGCGATCGTCGTGCGCTCGCCGGTGGCAACGTCGACTCGGACCAGCACTTCGCGCAGCGAAGCGCCGGGCCCGGGCACCGCCCACGACGTCACGACGAAGCTGCCGTCCGCGCTGACGTCGAGACCCGCCTCGCGCAGACCCTGTCCGGGGTCGGGCGTCACGTCGCGAACGCCGTTCACGTCGATGAGATGCGGCTGGTCGGGCCCGATGTCTTGATCCCAGTGGCGAACCGGGTATCCCGTGTGCAGCAGGGCCGACACCTTGTTGTCCTTGCGCAGTGCGCGTAGGCGCTTGTCCTCCCCGACGTTTCGAGCCGATGGCATCAGTGCCGCGGTGACCAGCGTGATGTCCGCCTCACGCGCGGTGTGGACCGCGTTCACCCCGCCGGGCAGTTCGAGGATGGCGACGGCCTCCCCGGCTGCCGCCGGGAGCCGCCACAGCGATGCCATCGGCTCGTCGCCAACCTCGGAGCCGGCGACGTCGCGCGTGGCGACGAAGAGCAGGTCACCGTCCGCGGTGAACACGGCCGAGGACTCCCCCTTGGCGCCACGGGTGAGCCGTCGGGCTGGTCGCTCGCCCGCGACGTCGAGCTCCCACACCGCGGTGACGTACTCGGTGCGCTTCCCGTTGAGCTCGCTGACCGTCGTGACCGCGCGGGACCCGTCGGGCGAGACGGCCAGCCCGGAGACCCGGGGTAGCGCCAGGAAGTCGTCGAGGTCGGCAAAGGGACCTGGCGTCGGGGACATCACGTTCCTCCGTGTGTTTGCAGCCAAGCCACGACCCGGTGACGGTAGGGGGCGATGCCCTTGTACTCGGCCAGGTCATGGGGTAGCTCGGCGAGGACCGCCGCGGTACGCAGACGCCACGGCTCGACGGTGACGAGGTCGCAGAGCGGCAGCATGTAGGTGCGAATCAGGAAGCAGATGGCACCGGACTCAGGGAGCCTGATCAGATGTTGCACCTCCACCCGCAGGTGGATCAGGCGGCCGAACGTCTCGTCGTCGACCGTGACCGCCAGCGATTTGTCGGGAGCCCACTCGGGGTAGCGCTCCATCGAGAGGTCGAGGCGTCGACCGATCGCCATCGACCAATTGGTTCGCCGGTAAACCTGGTTGGGTTGCAGCCGCAGGAGGAAGTCGCGGGCCCGGGTGATCACGCCGCTCTCGCGCAGACGCGGCACGGGCCCGTGGATTTCGAGGAACTCCATGCCGACGTCGAAGCCGAACGACCAGGCCGCGGCGAACGTCACGACGCCCGCGTCGCCGAACAGGTCACCGCCGCGCTGATCCAGCAGCACGATGTCCTCCTGGACCTGGGCTGCGATGTACGCCAGGGGCTCGGCGGGCAGGGTGGACTCGTCGCCGAAGACGAAGTCCTGAACGACCCCGAGACGCGAGTTGCACCAGCGCCAGGCGGCGCCGTCGCCGGCCAGCGACATGGTGTCCGGATACGCGGTCGCCAATTCGCGCATGAGGACGAGCATCGTGTCCCAGCAGGCGGGTCGCATGTGCGGCAGCGCGGCGTAGCGGCTGGGATCGGCGGCGAGGATCGCGGCGCGTTCGGCGAGCTCGCCTTCGTACTCGCTGTCGACGTCGACGACCCGATCGCCCCACTGGCCCGGCGGGGTGAGCACCGCGGTCCCCGCAGGCTCGAGGTTGGTGCTGTATCGATAGCGGTCGGCCGGGAACGGAAATGGGAAGGCGGCGAACAGGTCTGGTGCGGACGCGGTCACAGCGCCAACTCCAGTCGATCTCCGGCGGCCCTGGACACGCAGCACATCAGTGACTCTCCCGTCGCCCGCTCTTGCTCGCTCAGATACAGGTCGCGGTGCAGGATCTCGCCCGCGGTCACCGTGATCCGGCACTCCCCGCACACACCCTGCCTGCACAGGTTGGGGACGTCGTGGCCGCGCGCCTGCAATGCCGCGAGCAGCGAGACTCCGGCGTCGACGGTGAAGCTGTCTCCGGTGGTGCTCAGGTGCACCTCGAACGGCTCCCCTGCATCGATCGACGCGACCCCGAAGTGCTCCACGTGCACCCTGCTCGGCGGCCAGCCCAGGTCGGTCGCCAGCGAGGTGACCTCGGTCATGAACGACGCGGGGCCGCACACGTAGGCGTGGGTGCCGAACGGTTGGCCGGCCAACGCGCGGTTCACTGCCGCCAGGAAGGGGCCGCGGCGGGTGAAGATCGTCGCGCGGTCCGTGAGCGCGTTGATGTCGTCGACGTGGGCACCGCGGCCCTCGCGGTGGATGTAGAGCAGTTCGGCCTCTCGCCCCCAGCGGCGTGCGCTGCGCAGATGAGACACCATCGGCGTGATTCCGATGCCCGCCGCAATCAGCAGGTGCCTGCTCGCCCGAAGCACGGGGGCGAAGGCACTGCAAGGCGCTCGGGCGGCGATGGTGTCACCCGCGCGCAGTTCGCGGTGGATCCAGTCAGATCCACCAGCCCCTCCCGTGCACTGAAGGACCGATATGGCGTAGGTCGTCGGTGCCACGCCGTCGCTGGTCAGGGAGTACGCGTTGGCGACCGGTCCGCACTCGAGGACGAGGTGGCTACCCGGGATGAAGGACGGCAGCGGTCCACCGTCGCGATGCGCGAGGGTCAGGGCACGGACTCCGGGTATTCGATCGTCGACGGCGACGACCACCAGTTCGAGAACACTCACGTCATGAATCCGAGATGTGCGCCGATCCGGCGTGAAACATGGTAGTAGACAAGGAGATTCCGACCGCAGCCCCGACACCCGAGGACTCCCTCGAGCTCGACGGCGGCACGGGTCACCGTGCGGCAGTGCGCACAGTGCACGTCGCGATGCGCGATGTCGGTACTGGCCACGGTGATCTCGTCGTCGCCGACGTGATTCCGGACGGCGTGAGCCCGCAGCCGCAGGCAAGCATCTGCCGGGCCCGCGATCATCAATCGCCAACCGACGAGCGCGGTGGCCAGGTCTGCGGTAAGGGCCCGCTCCGCCGCCGCGTCGTCGGCGACGCGATGAACGCGTGGGGCGGCACCCGGATGTCTGGCTTCGATCTGCGCGAGCCAGTCGGCGACGTCGGTGTCGGCGAACGCGATAACCGTCCAGTACCGGCCGGACAGGTCTGCATCTGGACGGCTCGGCACAACGGCCCAGGCAGGGATGCTGGTCGACTCGAGTGCAGGTGTCATGGGAAATCTACGTCGAGGAAACCACAGATCGGCGGCTACGACACGGCGCGGACCCGTGCCGTTCTCCAGGCGAGCGCGACGACACCGGTGCCCACCAGCGAGATCGTGGCCGACACCAGGATCGCGACGTTCCAACCGGCGGCCAGATCGTCGCCGACGTGGGTGGCGATGACGACGAACAAGGTGATGCCGACCTCTGATCCGTCGCCCGATAGTTTCATCGGGTGACGCAACGCTTCCTCGTCATCGGCGCAGGGATCGCGGGACTGGCGACCGCGGTGGCGCTACAGCGCCGAGACCACCGGGTCACCATCGTTGAAGAACGCGCCGACACCTCGTCCGGCGCGGGGATCAGCATCTGGCCCAATGCGCTCGCCGCCCTGGACGACATCGGTCTCGGTGACGCCGTCCGCGCGGCGGGTGGCCAGGTCACCGCTGGCGCCATGCGCTGGTCGGACGGTTCGTGGTTGCGCCATCCCTCGCCCGAGCGCATCGTCAAAGCCCTTGGCGAACCGTTGGTCGTGGTGCGCCGCTCGGCGCTGATGGCTCTGCTGGCGGGCGCCCTCGAGGAGGGCACCATCGAATCGGGCCTGGCGGCAACCGAACTCGTCGTCACAGCGACCGGAGCCAGGGTCACGCTTTCGAACGGCACCACGCGCGAGGCGGCCGGCGTGATCGGCGCCGACGGGGTCGGCTCCGTGGTGGCACGGCATCTGAACGGGACGTTGCGCCGCCGCTATGCGGGGTACACCGCGTGGCGCGGCGTCGCCGAGTACGCGCTGGAGGCCGACCTCGCCGGCGAGACCGTCGGCGCGGGAACCGAATTCGGCCACGTGCCGCTCGGGCCGGACCACACCTACTGGTTCGGCACCGAACGTCGACCCGAGGGCACCGTGTCCCCCAACGGCGAACTGGCCCATCTCCGCACGAAGTACGGCGGATGGGCCGATCCCATTCCCGCGCTGCTGGCCGCCACCGACCCGGCCGACGTGCTCCGCAACGACCTCTATGACCGCGAGGCGGCACGGCAGTGGTCGCGTGGCCCGGTCGTCCTGGTCGGCGACGCCGCCCATCCGATGCGCCCGCACCTGGGTCAGGGTGGTTGTCAGGGGCTGGAGGACGCCGCGACGCTGGCCCACTGCGTCGGGTCGGCCGACGATGTCGCAGGCGCGTTCACGCGATTCGCGGCGTTCCGGCGACCACGGGCGCGAGCACTCGCCAGAGAGTCAAGGCTGATCGGTGAGATCGTCAACGCGCGGCCCACCTTCCTCAGCGCTGCGGCGATGCGCGTCTCCGCCCTGGTTCCCGAAGCCGTGCTGACGCGGCACCTTTCGTCGGTCGCGGGACGCGCGGCCTTCGCCGTCCCCGCGGCGGGATGACGGGCGAAGACGGACACGGTATTCGTACAGAGACGCGTGACACCATGGCCGCATGAGGCGCATGTGGGTAGTCGTCGCCGCGCTGGTGCTCGCGCTGACCGGTTGCAGCACGTCGGTTCACGGTCGACCCGTGCAGGCGAGTTCGCCGCCCGCCCAGGTGGCCAAAGCGCAGTGGGGGCCATGCCATATCACCGGTAACACCGGCGGCGACGCCCCGAAGCTGCCGACAGGTACGCAGTGCGGCAAGATCACGGTCCCGGTCGACTACTCCAAGCCCGATGGTGCCGCAGCCACCCTGGCCTTGATCCGGTTTCCGGCAACCGGCCAGAAGATCGGCTCGCTGGTGGTGAACCCCGGCGGGCCAGGCGAGTCGGGCGTCGACGCGGCGGTGAGCCTGTTGGACACACTGCCCCCTGAGGTTCGGCAACGGTTCGACCTCGTCGGATTCGACCCGCGCGGGGTGGGCTCCTCGACTCCGGAACTGCGATGCAACTCCGACGCCGACGCCGACGCGCTGCGTGCCGACCCCCAGGTCGACTACAGCCCGGCAGGCGTCGCACACATCGAGGACACCGAGAAGCAGTACGTCCAGCGCTGTGTCGACAAGATGGGCAAGGAGTTCCTCGCCAACATCGGAACGGCCAACGTCGTCAAGGACCTCGACACGCTGCGGGCCGCGTTGGGTGACGACAAACTGAACTACCTCGGCTACTCGTACGGCACCCTGATCGGCTCCGCGTACGCCGAGGCCCATCCGGACAAGGTGCGAGCGATGATCCTCGACGGCGCCGTCGATCCGAACACCGATCCGATCCAGGCCAACATCGACCAGTCCGCCGGGTTCCAGAAGGCGTTCGACGCCTACGCGGCCGACTGTGCCAAGAGTCCGAATTGCCCGCTCGGCACCGATCCGACCAAGGCCGTCGATGTCTACCACGGCATGGTGGACCCACTGGTCGGCAAGCCCGCGGCCACCTCGGATCCTCGGGGGCTCGGCTACAGCGATGCGATCACCGGCACCCTCATGGCGATGTACTCGCCGGAGATGTGGCGCCATCTCACCACTGGCTTGACCGAGCTGGCGCAAGGCCACGGCGACACCCTGCTGGCGATGTCCGACGCGTACCTGAACCGGGACGCGCAGGGCCACTACACCAACGCAAACGACGCGTTGACCGCCATCAACTGCGTCGATGATCCGCCCGTCACCGACCGCGCCAAGGCCATCGACCAGGACCGCCGGGTGCGCCAGGCGGCGCCGTTCATGAGTTACGGACCGTTCACGGGCGACGCTCCACTCGGCGATTGCGCGTTCTGGCCGGTGCCGCCCACGAGCAAGCCGCATCAGGTGTCAGCGCCCGGGCTGGCGCCGGCTCTGGTGGTCTCCACCACCAACGATCCGGCGACTCCGTATCAGGCGGGCGTCGACTTGGCCAAGCAACTCGGAGGCCGCCTTCTGACCTACGGCGGCACTCAGCACACGGTCACCTTCGAGGGCGACTCCTGCGTCGACCAGTTCGCGGTCAAGTACCTGGTCGATCTGCAGCTGCCGCCGCCGGATGCCAAGTGCTGAGCTCGGCGGTGGTCAGCGCCCCGCGGTCAACGCGCCCAAGGGGTTGAGCAGCGCCGTGCACATCTGGCGGAAGTTCACGAAGCCGAGCAGGCCACTCGTGGGCATGGCCTGGCAGCCGGTCGCCGCAGGGGCAGAAGTCGAGGCGTTCCAGATGGCGGGAGCGCCGCCCCTGGCACCGCACTTCGGCCACGCACCTGGGCCTTGGCTGGCCAGCACGTTCTCGGCGACGCGGATCTGATCTTCACGCGAGGCCATCGCAGGCGATCCGACGCCGCCGTTGGAACTCCACGTCGCAGGCTTGAATTGAAGGCCACCGTAGGTTCCGTTTCCGGTGTTGGCAGCCCAGTTGCCGCCCGACTCGCACTGCGCGACGGCGTCCCAGTTCATCGAGTCCGCATGCGCGGTGCCCGCCGACATCCCGGTCGACATGGCCATCGCGACGATGGCGAATGCACCGGTGAGCAGCACGAACTTGAGGCTGTGGGTGACTGTCCTACGAAAAACCTGGATCTTCATGTTGCGGTCCTTCCCCGACCGTTTGACACGAGGACCGCTGCCAGGTGAGGCGTTAATGACGCGGTCATCCGGTATTTCGTGTGACTACTCTCACCTGTTACAGAAGAAACTCAAGTTCTTTACCGTGTCGTGATGGGCTGCAGAGAAAGCTGAGGTAGAAGGGACAAAAGGAAAGAACGGCGCCGGGCGTGTCGCCGGCGCCGCTCTCCGAAATCGAGGATCTAACCCCGTCGGCCGCAGACCGGCCAGGCATGGATGCCCTGGCTTGCGAGCACGTTGTTGGCGACGCGGATCTGCTCGTCCTTGCTCGCGTTGTGTGGCGAGCCGTTGCCCCCGTTGGCGTGCCAGGTGCTCATCGTGAACTGCAGACCGCCGTAATACCCGTTCCCGGTGTTGGTCGACCAGTTGCCGCCGGACTCGCACGCTGCGACGGCGTCCCAGTTCACCCCACCTTCCGCATTCGCGGTACCGGCGCCCATCAGCAGTGAAGCCATCGGGGCCACGGCAAGCGCCCCGGCGATGGTGGCCAGACCAAACGTCTTGCGGATGTTCTTCAACTTCGATCCTTTCGCCAAGCGCGCGCCAAGGACACCCGCACATAGGCGGGCGTGGTTGCCTGTCAGACAGGCGGAGGGGTTGGGCCGTGCCGTCTCGGTCGGGCACGACAGTGGGCGGCCAGACATGCCACGCCGGGCGTCAAGCCCAGCGGCAGCCGAGGCACCGGATCATGTCCCGCACCAGCGGCCGCCCCACTCACACACAGGTTCGTGGTTTTGCAATTATTTGCTCCGGTTATGGAGACATATGCAACGTACAAACTTTTCTCAGGAAAGTCATACAGGTGAAAGCGTGTCGTCATTTTGATAACGGACAGATCACGACGACGTCGTCCGGAATCAGCGCAGGTCATCGCGGTAATCGGCGAAAATACCGAAACCGCAGCTCGAGCGGGCCGCGGTGAGCCAAATCACGGTCATTTTGTGACGTGGCACACTGCGATGCCACGCCAACCGTCAGATATCGCATTGAGATCAGCTCTCTACCAGCACGATTGGCTAACCAACCGTGATCCCGACCGGATACTTCGCTGAGCCCGATCGGCGTGCGAACGGAAGAGCTGCATCGAAAGACATTGCAAGTCATTGCCTTAACGTTTCCACGGGGATCACCAGCCAGCCCCGGGTCGGTCCGCGATAGTCGACGAAGAGTTGACTTTGTCTGCGCGACAGTACTTTACGGCGTGATGACCCAGTGGGACACTCGGCACGACGCAGCCCGTCCTGGTCGACAGCGGGGCCAAGGTCCTTGCCGGCGGCCAACCAAACTTCCATCGCGGCAAATGGGTTCGCCATTTCGAATGGCCCGCGGCTAGTTTCGACACTCCGCACAGTCGATGCTGCAGGGAAACCGTTACAGCACAAGGGCTTACGTGATGCCTTAGCGTTCAGCGCTGAAATTCGACAGAATTCGCGTCACGCATTCACGCGCAAATAACAGACCACATGAGTCGCATTAATTTTTAATTAGACCAACAAGCGATAAATTGCCGCCCATTGCCGACACAATTCGCAATTTGCTAACTATTCAGCTCAGGTCGTCAGGAGCATTCACGTTCGTCAGAGACCGTTGTTCGGGCATCACGACGCGCTGGGTGTCAACGACGTCGACGAGGGCCCGCATGCTGCGCTGCCCGGCGGCCACCAGCTCCTCGGCCAGTGATGCGAGGTCGGTGCGATAGACACCGGCCAGGTAGTGGTCACGTCCATCCCAGGGCAGCACCACGGCTGCACCCAGGCGCACCGACGGCCCGACCAGCTCGTCGATCAGGTCGACCGTCAGGTAGGGCATGTCGACGGCGCATACGAAGGCGCGGTCCACTCCGGCGTCGGCCGCGGCGCGTAACCCTCTCGCCGTGGCGAGCAGTGGCCCGACGCCACGGACGTCGTCGCGCAGCACTTCGGCATCGAGCGGGGGCAGCGGCTGCCCAGGTGCCGCCACCACGAAGATCGGCGAACAGCGGGTGCGCAACGTCGTCACGGCATGTTCGACGAACGTGCGCCCGGAGAACTCCAGGGTCGCCTTGTCGCGACCCATTCGTCGCGACGCACCGCCCGCCAGCACTACCGCCGCGAGCGGAGCGGATGAGGTCGAGAGGACCTCGCTGCTATTCGACGTTCCAAGTGTCCTTGCCACGAAGCAAGGATTGCAGAGCGGCGGCGTCGTGGGGCTTGGATTCCCTCGCAGAGGTGACCTGATCGCGTGCCATCTCGTCGTACGTCGGCCGATTCACCTGACGGAAGATGCCCATGACGGTGTGCTCGAGGTTCTGCTCGGACAGTCGCGACAGCGCAAACGCGTAGGCGGGGTCGTCGACGTTCGCGTTGTGGACCACGATCTCGTCGACCGACACGTCCGCGGTCTTGGCGACTTCGAGGCCGTATCCCGATTTCACCACGCAGTACTCACCGTCGGCGCCGAAGGTGATCGGCTGACCGTGCGAGACGTTGATGAGACGTTCCTCGGCGCCCTCCTTGCGGAGTGCGTCGAACGAACCGTCGTTGAAGATCGGGCAGTCCTGCATGATCTCGACGAGTGCAGCACCACGATGGCTGGCCGCGGCCCGCAGCACCTCGGTCAGACCCTTCTTGTCCGAGTCCAGCGCCCGACCGACGAAGGATGCCTCCGCGCCCAGCGCCAGCGACACCGGGTTGAACGGGTAGTCCAGCGACCCCATCGGCGAGGTCTTGGTGATCTTGCCGACTTCGGAGGTCGGCGAGTACTGACCCTTGGTGAGACCGTAGATGCGGTTGTTGAACAGCAGGATCGTGATGTTCACGTTCCGGCGCAGGGCGTGAATGAGATGGTTGCCGCCGATGGACAGCGCGTCACCGTCACCGGTGACGACCCAGACCGACAGGTCGTCACGGGCCAGAGCCAGGCCGGTGGCGAAGGTCGGGGCACGTCCGTGAATGGAGTGCAGCCCGTAGGTCTCCAGGTAGTACGGGAACCGGCTGGAGCAACCGATGCCGCTGACGAACACCATGTTCTCGCGCTTGAGCCCGAGCTCGGGCAGGAAGCTGCGGATGGTGTTGAGGATGACGTAGTCACCGCAACCCGGGCACCAGCGCACCTCCTGGTCGCTGGCGAAGTCCTTGGCCTTCTGCGGCTCGTCGGTCGTCGGCACGCCGCTGATCTTGGTGAGGCCGACAGGGGTCAGGCCGAGATCTGTACCGATTACGTCTGTCATGCGTCCGCTCCTACGCCAGTGTCCACGGTGGCTGCCGCCAACCGGGCGAACTTGGCCTTGTCACTTTCCTTTTCGCGCAGCGTCCCGTCGAGGGCCGAATCGATGATGCCCTCCACCTCTTCGGCAAGGAACGCCATGCCTTCCACCTTCGTCACCGACTGGATGTCGACGAGGAACTTGCCGCGCAGCAGCAGGGCCAGCTGGCCGAGGTTCATCTCGGGGAGCACCACGTTCGGATAGCTGCGCAGAACCTCGTCGAGATTGCCTGGCAACGGATTCAGGTGGCGCACGTGGGCGTGCGCAACATTGATGCCCTTGCGCCGCGCCCGCCGGCACGCTTCTCCGATGGGGCCGTAGGAACTGCCCCAGCCAACGATCAGCAACTCGGCCTCGCCACTGGGGTCGTCGACGACCAGATCGGGAACGGTGATGCCGTCGATCTTGGCCTGGCGCAGACGCACCATGAGATCGTGGTTCTTGGGCTCGTAGGAGATGTTGCCCGAGCCGTTGGCCGATTCGAGCCCACCGATGCGGTGCTCCAGACCGGGAGTGCCGGGGACCGCGAACTGGCGCGCGAGCGTCTCGGGGTCACGAGCGTAGGGCTGGAACGGCTCGTCGGGTTTGGCGAAGGTGTGATCGATCGCCTCGAAGGTGGTGACGTCCGGGATGCGCCATGGCTCGGACCCGTTGGCGATCGCGCCGTCCGACAGGAGGATCACCGGCGTGCGGTACGTCAGGGCGATCCGGGCCGCCTCGACGGCGATCTCGAAGCAGTCCGACGGCGACTGGGGGGCGAGCACCGCAACGGGCGATTCACCGTTGCGGCCGTACAGCGCTTGCATCAGGTCGGCCTGTTCGGTCTTCGTCGGCAGACCGGTCGAGGGGCCACCGCGCTGCACGTCGACCACGAGCAGCGGGAGTTCGGCCATGACGCCAAGGCCGATGGCCTCGGCCTTGAGTGCCAGGCCGGGTCCCGACGTGCTGGTCACGCCGAGCGCCCCGCCATAGGACGCACCGAGTGCCGCGCCGATGCCTGCGATCTCGTCCTCCGCCTGGAAGGTGAGGACGTTGAAGTTCTTGTGCTTGGACAGCTCGTGCAGGATGTCGGAGGCCGGGGTGATCGGGTACGACCCGAGGAACAGCGGCAGTCCGGACCGGCTGCTCGCGGCGACCAGGCCGTAGGCCAGAGCCATGTTGCCCGAGATGTTGCGGTACAGCCCAGGCGGCAGCGTGGCCGGCTTGACCTCGTACGACACCGCGAACGACTCGGTGGTCTCGCCGTAGCTCCAGCCCGCCTGGAAGGCCGTGATGTTGGCCTTCATGATCTCGGGCTTCTTGGCGAACTTCAGCTCGAGGAAGCGTACGGTCGCCTCCGTCGGCCGGTGGTACAGCCAGGACAGCAGGCCGAGGGCGAACATGTTCTTCGCCCGCTCGGCGTCCTTCTTGGAGATGTCGAAGTCTTCCAGCGCCTTGACGGTCATCGACGTCAGCGGCAGCGAGTGCACGTGGTACTCATCGACCGAACCGTCCTCGAGCGGGTTGGCCTCGTAGCCGACCTTGGTCAGCGCCCGCTTGGTGAACTCGTCGGTGTTGACGATGAGGTCCGCGCCGCGCGGCAGATCGCCCATGTTGGCCTTGAGCGCGGCCGGGTTCATCGCGACGAGGACATTGGGCGCGTCGCCCGGCGTCACGATGTCGTGGTCCGCGAAGTGCAGCTGGAAGCTGGACACACCCGGCAGCGTGCCGGCCGGCGCACGGATCTCGGCCGGGAAGTTGGGCAGCGTCGACAGGTCGTTGCCGAAGGCCGCCGTCTCCTGGGTGAACCGGTCGCCGGTCAGCTGCATGCCGTCGCCGGAGTCCCCGGCGAAGCGGATGATGACACGGTCGAGTTGCTGGACCTGTTTGGTCACAGAGCAGGACCTCCTCGACGAGCAGTCGACCGGAGGAAGGCGTCCGTATCCGACTTGCTATTTAGGCTTACCTTCATGCTACGTCCCCGTGTGACGTGGATGATCCGATGGTTTCAGCGGTGGCGGCGGCCGTGAGTCGCGTCCGGCGAACCGGTGATCCGCCTCCCCGCATGTGACATCCGCGCCCCCGAACAGTCGGTTCCCCGTCGCGAGGCGCGCAAGCATGCGGGCGGCGACCGGCGGGCGCCGGCGGACTCAGGCCCCCGCGCGGTACACAGCGCGCTCGCCGACCGGCACAGGTCGACGTGCAGGCGGGCGACGAGCAGCGATCCGATCACGTCCGAACTATAGGACCCGGTTATCGAGCGCGTCGTGGTCGGGGCTCGGGAGCGGTCCCGTCAGCCGCTCTGCTGTTCCTGCGTGAGCTTGCTCAGCAGGGCGTTCACGTCGCTGGAGGAGTTCACCTTCGCCTCGAACGTCGCATTCGCGTGGATGGTGAACCGCGCCTTGTGCGAGTGGTACCAGGATGACCACGACCCGCCGCTGGTCCGGCAGGTGATCGTCGTCTCGCGGCCTGGGACCGTCGAGCCGGACCCCGAGCACGTCGCCACGGTGGGCCCGTCACCCCAGAACCTGGCGTTCATCGTGATGCGGACCGTGGTGGTGGAGCCGCCCATCACGGACGGCATCACGCTGCTGTGGACCGTGCAGCCCGGCTCGGTGCAGCTGCCGAACTTCTTGCTCATCGGCAGGATGGTGACCTGGGGGTCGTACGCGTCTCCGAGGTCCTGGACGTCGTCGCGCAGCTGCGAGAAGACAGGGCTCATCGCGGATGCCGGCAGCGCTGTCACGTTCAGGGCGTACTCCTCGCTCCCGGCACTGCCCTCGATGCGCAGCAGGCGGCGCGGCTCGCTCCTGGAGATGTAGTACGTCACCTCGTTGATCGTCATCTTGATGGCGGGAGTGCTGCCGACCGGAGTCTTCTCCGCGTCCGGATCGTTCCCGGCCTGCTCCAGGATCCGCGCCAGCTTCGCCGGGGACAGGTCCGCCAGCTTCAGGTCGATGCTGGAGTCCGGAGCCCTGGTCCACGTGCCGTCCGCCGTGCCGGCCGACGCCGGGGACAGGCCATGGGACGTCCAGTAGCTCGAATTCGCCTTGATGTAGGTCGCGTCCCCGATGTCGACGCGGCTCACCGGGGAGCCCTGGGAGGTGTACGAGCCTTGGGCGCTGCCGGCCTTGGTCACGCTGAACGTCGCCTGCCCGCTGCCGTACGTGCCCGTGTAGTTCAGGCCCGCCGCCTGGCCGAGGTTCTGCCCGGCCTTGTTCGCCGCCTTGCCGGAGGTCTTCTTCGGGTCGTCGCCGGATCCGCCCAGGGCGACCACGACGACCACCAGCACGACCAGCGCGACGAGGCCGCCGACCACGGCCACGATGACGCCGCCACGGCCCTTCTTCGGCGGCGGCCCGAAGCCGTACGGCTGCGACGGCCCGCCCCACGGAGGCGGCCCGCCCCACGGTGGTGGCCCGTCCGGACCACCCGGACCGCCGAGGCCGACGGGTCCGCCGGGAGCTTCCGGGCCGGGAGGCGGTGGCCGGCCTCCGCCCGGCGGAGGGCCGGGATACTGCCACTGCGGCGTGTTGCCGGGGGGAGGCGGCCACGGGCCGGGCCGGCCCGGTTGCGGTCCCTGGCCGCCGTCTGGCCCCACGCTCATGAGTCCCCCTCGATTCGCCCGTTGTCGCCGTGACCTTACGGTTGGTGGCATTGTCCGACAAGTCGCGTATGCGGTTCTGTTACCTGGCGGAGACCCGGACCGAACCGGTCCCGTTGCCATTCGGGGCGGGCGCATTACGCTGGCCTGTATGCACGGCTACTTCGGGCAATATCTCAGCGTCGTCGTGTTGTTCATGATCGGCGGTGCGATCTTCGGAGGCGCGCTCCTGGCCAACCGGGCCCTGCGCCCGCACCGGCCCACCCCCGAGAAGCTCATGACCTACGAGTGCGGCGTCGACCCGGTCGGTGAGGGCTGGGCGCAGTCCTACGTCCGCTACTACGTCTTCGCCTACCTGTACGTCGTCTTCGCGGTGGACGCGGTGTTCCTCTTCCCCTGGGCGACCGTGTTCGCCGCCCGTGGATACGGTTATGTGACTTTGGGGGAGATGTTCGTCTTCCTCGCGTTCATCGCCGCCGGTCTCGCCTACGCCTGGAGGAAGGGCGTTCTCGGCTGGGTCTGAGACAATGACGGACATGGGTGCCGTTGATCTACCGGAGCCGCGCATCGGGCCGGCGAGTAAGCTCGCTCCAAAGCCGATCAAGTTCGTGCTCAACTGGGGGCGGCGCTACTCCCTGTGGGTGTTCAACTTCGGCCTCGCCTGCTGCGCGATCGAGTTCATCGCGACCTCGATGTCGCGTCACGACTTCATCCGGCTCGGCGTCATCCCGTTCGCGCCCGGGCCGCGGCAGGCCGACCTGATGGTGGTCTCCGGCACCGTCTCCGACAAGATGGCGCCGGCCGTGAAGCGGCTGTACGAGCAGATGCCCGAGCCGAAGTACGTCATCTCGTTCGGGGCCTGCTCCAACTGCGGCGGTCCGTACTGGGACTCCTACTGCGTGACGAAGGGCGTCGACCAGATCATCCCGGTCGACGTGTACGTGCCGGGCTGCCCGCCCAGGCCCGAGGCTCTGCTGCACGGCATCATCCGGCTCCAGGAGAAGATCGCTGCGGAGTCGCTGGGCGACCGCTACACCGGGGAGGGCGAGCCGGTCGCTCCGCCGCCCCTGGTGGTGCCGAAGCCGCCTACTCCGGCGGTCCTGCGCCGGCCGCTGGTCCTGCCGCCGATGCCGGAGCCGGAGGAGATCGAGGCGGCCGAGCAGCCCACCCAGAGCCTGATCATCCCCATCGCCAACACGGACGCCGTCCGAACCCACGAGTTCCCGCCCGCGGAGGGCCCGTCCCGAGACGCCGCGTCCCCGGCCGAGACGCAGGAATCTCCGCCCGCCGACGGGGCACACGAGGCCGCGGGCCGGCCGGCCGAGGCGCCGCCCGAGAGCGATGTGCCGGTGGCGGAGGACGCGACGCGCGAGATCCCGGTGGCGGACCAGCCGACGGAGGTGCTGCCGCCGGTGGCCGGCCCGGACGCCGGGTCAGAGCGGACCCAGGAGTTCCCGCCGGCCGAAGAGGTGCGGAAGGCCGCCGGCGCGAAGCAGAGGCGGCGTGGCGAGCGGCTGAGGCGGTTCGCCGAACCACCGCCGGTGGATGCCCTTGAGGACCTCGACATCATTCCGGGACTGAGCGATGACGATTGAGCTGTCGGTGGCGTGGGCGCGGCGGTTCGGCGACGAGGTCCACAGCGAGGACACCTTCGGCACGCTCACCGTGGACGTGCCGCCGGAACTCTGGGCAGAGGCCCTGACCTTCGCGCGGGACGACCTGGCCTGCGGTTTCTTCGACTGGCTGACCGCCGTCGACGAGCTGGAGGAGGGCTTCGCGATCGTCGCGCACGTCTACTCCCTGGAGGAGGGGCACCATCTGATCGTCCGGACCCGCGTGCCGCGTGAGGACCCCCGGCTGGTCACCGCGACCGGCGTCTACCGCGGCGCGAACTGGCACGAGCGTGAGACGTACGAGATGTTCGGCGTGCTCTTCGACGGGCATCCGAATCTGAAGCCGCTGCTGCTTCCGGACGGCTTCGAGGGCAATCCCCTGCGCAAGGAGTTCGTGCTGGCGGCGCGCGTCGCGAAGCCGTGGCCGGGTGCGAAGGAGCCGGGAGAGTCCGGCCGCGGTGCGCCGAGCCGCCGCCGCATGCTGCCGCCGGGCGTGCCACAGGACTGGGGTCCCGCCGCCCGCGAGG
>JAOPWT010000117.1 GCA_025965555.1 Mycobacterium sp. | reverse complement strand
CTTCACCCTGGCCGCGACGTCAGCGGAGATGCCGGGGTCGCGGGTCAGCGACCGCAACATCTGCGGCGTTCCGATCGAACCGGCGACGATCGCATCGTGCGCGGCGGCGAAATCGGAGTCGAAGCGGCGGTTGAAGCCGACCTGCAGTGCCACCCCGGCGTCGTCGGCTGCCTGGATGGCCCGATCGGCGTCGGCAAGCGTCAGCGCCATCGGCTTCTCGCAGAACACGTGCTTGCCCGCTAGTGCCGCCGCGACCACGAGGTCGGTGTGGGTGGCGGCGGGGGAGCTGATCGCCACGGCATCGACATCCGGGTCGGCGATCAGGGCGAGTGGGTCGGAGTAAGCCCGCGGTGCCCCGATCGCTTGGGCCGCCTCGAGATTGGGATCAGCGACCGCGACCAGAGTCGTATTCGGAAGCCGGCTGGCCAAGGTCTCGGCGTGGAAACGGCCGATCCAGCCGGTTCCGATGAGGCCGAAGCGGAGCTGATCGGGCATGTGATTTCTCCTGCTACTAGAACGTTCTAGATCTGAGCAAAGTAAAGCGGCTGAGGTGTCGTTAGTCAAGCAGATCTCTAGAACGTTCTAGGATCACGTGCATGCGGGACAGACCGACTCTGCAGGACGTGGCCGAGCGCGCCGGAGTCTCCCGGGCGCTGGTGTCCATCGTCATGCGTGACGTGCCCGGCGCCAGCGCCGCCACGCGCCTGCGTGTCCGGCAGGCCGCCGACGACATCGGCTATCGGCCCGACCCCCGCGCGCGCATGCTCCGTGCCCAACGCTCCAAACTCCTCGGCGTCGTATTCACGGCCGGCCAGGAGTTTCACGCGGGGCTCGTGGACGGGGTCTACCTCGCCGCCGAATCCCGTGGCTACGACGTGCTGATCAGTTGCGTGACGGCACACCACGATGAGCGACGCGCCGTCCGCACTCTGCTCGACGATCGTTGCGAGGCGTTGATCCTCATCGGCAGCGAGTTGCCGAGCCGCGACCTGGTCGACGTCGACGAACGACTGCCTGCCGTCGTCCTCGCCCGCAAGGTGCGCAAGGTGGATTCGGTCCGCAGTGACGACGCGTTGGGTGCCGCCTTGGCCGTCGATCACCTGGCGGGGCTTGGTCACGGTGCGCTGGTATATCTCGACGCCGGCCGCGCGCCAGGGGCAGCGGAGCGGCGCAACGGCGTTCGCCGCACCGGGATGGCCAGGAGTGTCACGACGACGATCTTGGCCGGCGGCCTCACCGAACGCGAGGGCGCCGCGGCCGCAACCGCGATGCTCGGTTCCGGCCGCGCACTGCCCACCGCCATCTTCGCCTTCAACGATCGTTGCGCGCTCGGAGTGGTCGACGTGCTCCTTCGTGCAGCCGTTCGCGTGCCAGAGGACGTCTCGGTGGTCGGGTTCGACGACAGCCCCTTGGCAGGCCTCGCCCACGTCGACCTGACGACGATCGGCCAGGACGGCGCACGCCTTGCGGAACTTGCCGTGGCACGTGCGGTGGATCGCATCGAGGATCCCGTGCAAAAGGTGATCGACGAGGTCTGCGAGCCCCACCTCGTAGTACGGGGCTCCACCGCGCCACCGCGCAACGTCGAAGTTGGGTGACTGTTAATCGGCGCGACGCCCGCCGGTGACGCGCGCCACCACCCATGATCTCCGCTCACACGGCACAATCGACACGTGGACATTGATCACGAACGATCGGCGCGCCCGTCGGCCTGGCGTGACCCGCTGAGCCTGTCCTTCCGTGCGCACCGCCAGGTACTGCTGCTCCGCCTGCGCTGGCACGAGCGTTCCGCGACGCGCCCGCGGACCCGGCGGCGCGCGAAGCGGCCCTAGCGCGGTTGCATGCCCGCTGCTCGATACGCGTTGTCCACGAACGCCATGTTCGCCACCGCGTCCGCCGTGCCGAACGGGAGTTCAGCGCCGTGCTCGACGTGAGCGGCGAAGGCCTCCAACTGATACGTGTACGACGCCCTGGTGCCGAGTCGCTCCACGGTCGAACCCGCTGGCGTGTTGACCGTCAGTCGATCGTCGCCGTTCGGCTTGACGAAGTCGTGCACCAGGAGATCGCCCCGCGTGCCGACGATTCGGATGGTGAACGAGTAGTGGTCGCCGACCATCGAATGGGCAGCCAGACCGGTGGCCCCGCCTGGGAAGCCGACCTCGACGTCGCACCAGGCGTCCACACCCGGCGTGCGTTGCTCGGCGTGTGCGCGCACGATCGACGGCCGGCCTTCGATGCCCGGCATGGCGAGGCGACCGAGCGAGCGCATCACGTGCAGGCCGTAGCAGCCCAGGTCCATGAGTGCACCACCGGCCAGTTCGAGAGACCAGCGCGGGTCGTCGTCGCCCGGTGTCGGCATCGCCATCCGGACCTCGACGTGGGTGAGCTCGCCGATGGTGCCGTCGGCGGCGAGGGCGAACGCGCGCTGGGTGACGGGATGGAAGAAGTAGTGGAAACCCTCCAACACGGTCACACCCGCAGCGTCGGCCACCTCAGCGACATGCCGCGCCTCGGATTCGTTTCTGGCGAACGGCTTTTCGCTCAACACGGGCTTGCCCGCGGCGATTGCCGCGAGGTTCCACGGCGCGTGCAGCGAGTTGGCCAACGGGTTGTAGACGACGTCGACCTCGGGGTCGTCGATCACCGCCTGGTAGTCGTCCAGAGCCCGCTCGACGCCGTACTTCTCGGCGAAGACCTCGGCGCGCGACCGGTCCCGTGCGGCCACGGCCACCAATCGGTGACCGAGCTCGGTTGCGGGACCGACGATCGCCTGTTCGGCGATCCGCGACGCTCCGAGAACCCCGATGCGCAGGCTCACGCAGAAACCTGCTGCAGATAGGCCACGCTCGCCAGCACGTCGCGGAGCGGGCCCTCGTCGGTCGGCTCACCGTCGAGGATGGTGTCCTGCTCCAGCACGAACCATCCGTCGAAGCCGTTGTCCCGCAACACCGAGACGATCCCGGCGATGTCGACGTCACCGGTGCCGAGCGGCGTGTACATGCCCGCCTTCACCGCGTCGGTGTACGACAACTCGCCCGACTGCACCTTGGCTGCCAGCGCCGCATCGACGTCCTTGAGGTGGGTGTGCGCGATGCGATTCGGCACCGCCTTCGCCAGCTCCAGCGGATCGGTCCCGCCGATCAGGAGGTGCCCGGTGTCCAGGCACAGCGGGATCGACGAGCCCGCGAGCACCCGGTCGACGTCAGAGCGGGTCTCGACGACGGTGCCGACATGGGGATGCAGCACGGCCAGCAGTCCGCGGTCGGCGACGATGGCCGCCAGGCGGTCCAGGTTGACGAGCAGCGTCGCCCACTGGGCTTCGTCCAGGACGGGGCGTGAGTCATATCCGTCGGATCCGGTGGCCGCGGCGAGCACCACGACGCCGGCACCCGCGGCAACCAGCGACTCGAGCGGCCCAGCGAGGTCGTCGAAGGGGTCGTGGTCGTCCTTGAAGAGCACGACCGGGACGAAACCGCCGACGCACTCCAGATCCCGCTCGCGCAGAACCGCTTTCAGCTCCTCGGTGTCGGTCGGAAGGAAGCCCTCGGGCCCCAGTTCGGTGGCCGTCAGTCCCGCACCGCGCATTTCGGTCAGCACCTGCTCGGGCGCCAACTGATAGCCCCAGCCGGGCACCTCGCAGACGCCCCACGAGATCGGTGCCCCGGCGATCTTCATTCCCCGGTCGCTGCGCTTCTGCCCGCTGGCCTTCATCGTGTTCATGCGTTGCGGACCTCGGCAAGCGTGACGGGCGCGCCGCGGCGGAGGGATTCGGTGGCGGCTTCGGCCAGCCAGGCGACCTCGACCGCGTCGGCGACCGTCGCACCGGGGATGGCACCGCCCTTGGTCACTTCGACGAATGCCGCCAACTCGGTGCGGAAGGCCTCGGTGAAGCGGTCCATGAAGAAGTGGTGCGACGGACCTTGGGGAAAGTCGTTGGCAGGATCGGTGTTTCGCAACGGCACGCCCTGGTCCCAGCCCGCGGCGACGCTGTCGTCGAAACCGTGGACCTCGAGACGGCAGTCGTATCCGCGGGCGTTGTAGCGGGCGTTGGACACCACACCCAGTGCGCCACCGTCGAACTTCACGATCACCGCGGCGGTGTCGACGTCGCCGTACTCGGCGAAGAGCGGGTCGCCCTGCACGGTTCCGGTGGCGTACACCTCCACGGCGCGCTGTCCGGTGATCCAGTTGAGCACGTCGAAGTCGTGCACCGCGCAGTCGCGGAAGATCCCGCCCGATCCCTTGATGTAGTCCAGCGGCGGGGGAGCGGGGTCCATCGTGGTGCTGCGCACGGTGTGCAGGATGCCGAGCGATCCGTCGTCGACGGCGCGCTTTGCCGCGGCGAAGGCCGCATCGAATCGGCGTTGGTAGCCGACCTGGACCGGCACGCCGGACTCGAGGATCACCTCTGCGACGCGGGCGCTCTCGGCCGCGGTCGAGGCGATCGGCTTCTCGCAGAAGGTGGGGATGCCCTTGGCGACGGCGGCCAGCACCAGCTCCGCATGGGCGGGCGTGGCGGCGGCCACGACCACTCCGTCGATGCCGGAGGACAGCAGTTCGTCGACGGTGTCGACCGACTTCACGCCGAACTTGGCGGCCACGGCGGCCGCCACGTCGGTGCGCTCGTCGGTGATCACCAGGCCGTCGAGACCGGCTAGCCCACTGAGGGTTTCGGTGTGGAAGGCGCCGATGCGGCCCAGTCCGACTACGCCGAGGGTGGTCATGGAATTCTCCGTTCGATTTGAGCTGCGAGTGCGATGTCGAGGGCTTCGGGGCTAAGTCCGTCGGCAAGGGCGGCCAGCACGGTGTCGACCTGGCTCGGCGGCGCCAGGCTGCCGATCGGTTGGTCGCGGTCGAGGTTGGTGGGGAACGCGTAGCCCTCGGCCGTCGCGTTCACCGCATTGAAGAGGTCGCGATCGGACCGGCCTGCGGCCTGCATGGCGAGAAGCGATGGGTAGATGGCCCGCACCATCGCGGTGCGGTCCTGCGACTCCATCGCCCGCCCGAACGGTGAGGAGATCTGCAGGAGGTTGGCCATCCGACGGATGTCGGTCGAGGTGTTGGCGCCTGCCCCGTGCATGAGCGCGGGATTGAAGAACACCGCATCGCCCTTGCGCAGCGGCACCTGCACCATGTGGCCGGCGAAGAAGTCGATGAACTCCTGTTGGTAGAACGCGATGTATCCGCCAGGGAACTTCTGCGAGTGGGGCAGCAGCATCGTCGGACCGCTCTCCAACGGCATGTCGCAGTGGGCGACGGCACCCTGCAACGTCAGGGCCGCCGACATGCGGTGCATGTGCGCCGGGTACGCGGCCAACTGGTCGACGTCCACGAAGCCCAGGTGGTAGTCCCGGTGCGGAACCTGCGGGGCGCCACCGGGATTGACGACGTTGACCTGCGAGGTGACCTGATACCGGGGGCCCAGCCAAGCCTGGCACACCAGAGCAAGGGCGTCGTTGGCGTAGTAGTCGGCGAACACCTCGGGGGCGTGCAACGCCAACTTCTGCGCGGCAGACCAGATCCGGTCGTTGGCGCCTGCCTTGCCGAAGTGGTCGCCCGCGGCCCCCCCTGCGGCGCGTTGGGCCTCGATGAGTGCCGTGAACGCCTCGCTTGCGCGGTCCACGACGTCGTGATCGAAGGCGCCCTCGAACACCACGACGCCGGGCCCGTCGGCCAGGGCGTGGATCAATTCGGTCTTCAGCGCGTGTCGGTCCGAGCCTGCCAGCGCCTCCGCCGAGTAGACGAGCGCGCCGAGGCGGACGTCACTGGCAAGCGGGTAGTCGGCGAGGTTGGTGTCGGTCGATACCAGCGCGCGGAAGTCGCCGAGATCGCAATCGGGCGCCTCGATCCAGGCGCGATGCGTGGAGGTGATTGGTGCAGCCATGCCCGCTAGTCTTACTGTGACTTGCACCGCAATCAACACCAGAAACCAATCAAAAAACCCTCAACTCCATGGCGCGAGCAGACGCAAAGGTGCGCGTCTTGCGGCGTGTCGCTGCACGTTTGCGTCTGCTCGCGCCGGGGTGGCGGGAATGGGGAGAGGCCGCATGCCGCACCGATACAAGGTTCGCGAGATCGCGCAGCAGTCGGGGCTGAGCGAGGCGACCGTCGACCGCGTTCTCAACGACAGGCCAGGGGTCCGGGAGAACACCCGTGCCGAGGTCGCCCAGGCGATCGCGGACCTCGACAAGCAACGCGCCCAGTTGCGCCTCAACGGCCGCCGCTTCCTCATCGACGTCGTCATGCAGACACCGCAGCGGTTCTCCGATGCCTTCCGCGCTGCGATCGAGGCCGAACTGCCAGCCTTCGCACCCGCGATGCTGAGGGCCCGCTTCCACCTGTGGGAGTCGGGGTCGACGGCGCAGATGGCCGACGTGCTGTCCAAGATCCGCGGCAGTCACGGCGTCATCCTCAAGGCGCAGGACGCGCCGGAGGTGGTCGAGGCCGTTGACCGGCTCGTCGGCGCAGGTGTCCCCGTCGTGACCTATGCGACCGACGTGCCGACCAGCGCCCGGTGTGCCTACGTCGGCATCGACAACCACGGCGCGGGTGTGACGGCGGCGTACCTGATGAACCAGTGGCTCGGCTGCGAGCCCTCGGGCGCCCTGATCACCCTGAGCGGCGCGGTGTTTCGTGGCGAGGGCGAACGCGAGGTCGGATTCCGCTCCGCACTGCGTGGCTCCGGCCGCGAAATCGTCGAGGTCAGTGACAGCGACGGCATCGACGAGACCAACGAGCATCTGGTGCTCGACGCACTCGAACGGCACCCCACCGTCGAGGCCGTCTATTCGGCGGGCGGCGGCAACACCGCGACCGTCGCCGCGTTCGAAAGAATCGGACGACCCTGCCGAGTCTTCATCGCGCACGACCTCGACGCCGACAACCGAAGGCTGCTCCGCGACGGCAGGGTCTCGGTCGTCCTGCACAACGATCTCCGCGCCGACGCCCGCCTGGCAATGCGCCAGATCCTGCAGCGGCACGGCGCCCTGCCCGCCGAGCCGATTCGACCAACGCCGATCCAGGTGATCACCCCCTACAACCTGCCCAGCTGAGCTTCAGGTCGTCGATTCCCAGCGATCCCAGATACGATTTCGCCTCACGGCGACTCCGGCGCGCCGCAGAGAGCAGGAGATTCGAACGGTGCGGCCACAGCTCGAAAACGGTGTGACCGTCCTCGGCAACCTCGCGATCGACCGGATCGACGGCGCGCCACCCAGCCCTGGCGGCTGCGCGTCGTTCGCAGGCGTTGCCTTGGAATACGCGGGCGGCACCGGTCAGATCGTGGCGATGGGCGCTCCGCAGGACCACCAGCTGTTCACGGGCGTCCTCGACCGGTTCGGCCCGCTGGTTCGCATCATCGACTCGGACCGGACGGCGGGCTTCCGGCTGGACTACGTGGACGTCGATCACCGCGCGATGTCCGTCACGGCGCTCGGGCCCATCTGGGGCACCGAGGAGATCGAAGCCGCCAACCCCGATACCACCTGGGTGCACCTCGCGCCGCTCCTGCGCGCGGACTTCCCCGAGAGCACACTGGCGCTGCTGGCCGAACGCGGGCACCGCGTCGCCTACGACGGCCAGGGCCTCGTCCGCGCGGACCGGGTGGGCCCGCTGTCCGTGGACCGCCACTACCCGCACACCCTGCTTCGCGACATCAGCGTCCTCAAGCTGGCCGAGGACGAGGCGGTGATCGTCGCCGACGGCGTTTTCGGCGAGTCGACGGCCGAGCGGCTCGGCGTGCCGGAGATCCTGGTGACCCTTGGGTCGGAAGGCTGCGACATCTACACCGAGGGCGCGGTCGTGCGGGTACCCGCCGCGTGGCGGGTCACGGGTGTGCAGGCCACAGGTGCGGGCGACATGTTCACCGCCTGTTACGTCGCCAACCGAGCGGCGGGCGCCGACCCGGTGCCAGCCGCCGAGCGGGCCAGCGAACTCGTCGCCCGCGAGCTCGAAAAGCGGCTAAGGGTTCCGTCGCCGGACCGGGTGTAGCCGCAGCTCGCGGCTCTCATCTTCGACACGTGTCAAGTTTGATCAAAAAACGCTAGCCCATCGGCTACTGGCGGGTAGCTTCGATTCTTAGGATTGCGCACCGCCGAACGTGATGAAAACCACAAAACCGCCGAAGGTCGTCGGCCTTCACATCGTTGAACTGGACTTTTCTGTGTACTTAACATGCAGGACACGCAGCGGGCCGGTAAAGCCCAGCCTAAGGGCAGTGCAATAATCGGTACTGCCAGTGACAGATAAGAAGAGGTTGACGTCAACCCGGCGGCGCGGGCGCGAAAGCAGCCCAACCAGCGACACCGAATAGCCCCAACCTCGTGAAGTGTGAAAGGCGGGGGTCGTGACTTTGAGCGGCAGCGAAGCCGGTACCACCACGTCCTCTCGGCAGAAGCTCGAGAAGGTGGTCATCCGCTTCGCGGGTGACTCCGGCGACGGCATGCAACTGACGGGCGACAGGTTCACCACGGAAGCCGCGCTGTTCGGCAATGACCTTGCGACGCAACCCAATTACCCCGCGGAGATCCGCGCACCACAGGGCACGCTCCCCGGCGTTTCGTCGTTTCAGATCCAGATCGCCGACTTCGACATCCTCACCGCCGGTGACCGCCCCGACGTCCTCGTCGCGATGAATCCGGCCGCGCTCAAGGCCAACGTGGGCGATCTGCCGCGCGGCGGCCTGATCATCGCCAACTCCGACGAGTTCACCAAGCGCAACCTGGCGAAGGTCGGCTACGAGGCCAACCCGCTCGAGGGCGACGAGCTGTCCGACTACGTCGTGCAGGCCGTTCCGATGACGACGCTGACGCTGGGCGCCGTCGAGGAGATCGGCGCCTCGAAGAAGGACGGTTCGCGGGCCAAGAACATGTTCGCGCTCGGCCTGCTTTCGTGGATGTACAGCCGCGAACTCGAGCAGAGCGAGGCCTTCATCCGCGAGAAGTTCGCCCGCAAGCCCGAGATCGCCGAAGCCAACGTGCTCGCGCTCAAGGCGGGCTGGAATTACGGCGAGACCACCGAGGCGTTCGGCACCACCTATGAGGTGTCACCCGCGAAGCTGAAGTCCGGCGAATACCGTCAGGTGTCCGGCAACACCGCATTGGCGTACGGCATCGTCGTCGCAGGCCAGCTGGCCGACACGCAGGTGATGCTCGGCAGCTACCCGATCACCCCGGCCTCCGACATCCTGCATGAGCTGTCCAAGCACAAGCGGTTCGGCGTGCGGACCTTCCAGGCCGAGGACGAGATCGCCGCCGCCGGCGCCGCGCTCGGCGCCTCCTTCGGCGGATCGCTCGGCGTGACCACCACCTCCGGTCCCGGCGTGTCACTGAAGAGCGAGACGGTCGGCCTGGCCGTGGCCACCGAGCTGCCGCTCATCGTCATCGACGTGCAGCGGGCCGGCCCCTCCACCGGCATGCCCACCAAGACCGAGCAGGCCGATCTGCTGCAGGCGCTGCACGGCCGCAACGGCGAGTCGCCCGTGCCGGTGCTCGCGCCGTGCACGCCGTCGGACTGCTTCGACGTGGCGATCGAGGCGGCGCGCATCGCGGTGAAGTACCGCACACCGGTGATACTGCTCTCCGACGGCTACCTCGCGAACGGCTCCGAGCCGTGGCAGGTCCCCGACGTCGGGTCGCTGCCCGAGATCGAGGCCGGCTTCGCCGAGGCCGGCGATGAGGACTTCCAGCCGTTCAAGCGGGACCCGGACACGCTCGCCCGCCCCTGGGCCGTGCCCGGCACGCCCGGCCTCGAGCACCGCATCGGCGGCATCGAGAAGGCCGACGGCAGCGGCAACATCTCCTACGACCCGGCCAACCACGACCTGATGGTCCGGCTCCGCCAAGCGAAGATCGACGGTATCGCCCGTGACATCCCGCCGCTGGCGGTCGACGACCCGTCAGGCGAGGCCCGGGTGCTCGTGCTCGGCTGGGGCGGGACGTTCGGCGCGATCACCGCGGCCGTGCGCCGGATCCGCGCCGCCGGTGGTCAGATCGCCCAGGCGCACCTGCGTCACCTGAACCCGTTCCCCGCGAACATCGAAGAAGTGCTGCGCTCCTACGACAAGGTGGTCGTGCCGGAGATCAACCTCGGGCAGCTGGCGCTGATGCTGCGCGGCCGCTACCTCGTCGACGTCATCGGCTACAACCGGGTCCGCGGCCTGCCGTTCAAGGCGGCGGAGCTCACGGACGTCATCCAGGATGTGATCAACTCATGAGCGATCCTCTCGCACTCGTTCCGAAGGACACCGCGCGCCAGACGGCCAAGGACTTCAAGACGGACCAGGAGGTTCGCTGGTGCCCGGGCTGCGGTGACTACGCCATCCTCGCCGCCGTGCAGGGCTTCCTTCCGGAGCTGGGCCTCAAGCGGGAGAACGTCGTCTTCGTCTCCGGCATCGGGTGCTCGTCGCGGTTCCCGTACTACATGAACACCTACGGGTTCCACTCGATCCACGGCCGCGCGCCGGCGATCGCGACGGGCCTGGCCTCCTCCCGCCCGGACCTGTCGGTGTGGGTGGTGACCGGTGACGGTGACGCGCTGTCGATCGGCGGCAATCACCTGATCCACTCGTTGCGCCGCAACGTCAACCTGAAGATCCTGCTGTTCAACAACCGGATCTACGGCCTGACGAAGGGCCAGTACTCCCCGACGTCCGAGGTCGGCAAGATCACGAAGTCAACCCCGCTGGGGTCGCTGGACTCCCCGTTCAACCCGATCTCCCTCGCCCTCGGCGCCGAGGCCTCATTCGTGGCCCGCACGATCGACTCCGACCGCAAGCACCTTCAGTCGGTGCTGCGCGAGGCCGCCCAGCACAACGGCACGTCGCTCGTGGAGATCTACCAGAACTGCAACATCTTCAACGACGACGCGTTCGCGCCGCTGAAGGACCCGGAGACCCGCGACGACGTGACGATCCGGCTGGTACACGGCGAGCCGATCGTGTTCGGCGCCGACC
>JAOPWT010000101.1 GCA_025965555.1 Mycobacterium sp. | reverse complement strand
TTCTCTTGTCGGTCGGACACTGGCTACTGGCCTACACGGCCTGGTGGCAGGGCGATTTCGTCGACGTGCGCACCCATAGCCGTCTGGGCCTCGCGGCCTACGATCCCGATCAGCACCACGCCTTCGTCGCGGCCTATAGCCAGGATCCGGGGATCGTGTGCGGCTACCTCGACGCGCTCGCGGACTGGGTGCTTGGTTACCCGACGCAGGCGACAGCGGCCATGGAACAGACGGTGGCGCGCGCGCAGGAACTCGGGCACCCCGGGAGCATCGGCATGGCCCTGTTGATGTCCGCGCAACTGAGCCAACTGCGACGTGAGCCCGAGGCTGCCCGCATCCAAGCGGAGGAGGCCATGGCGGTGGCAGAGGAGCATGGGCTCCACGCGGTGACGCTCTGGTGCCTGCTGCCGCGCGGTTGGGCCATCGCTCAGCTAGGTGACGTCGCGGGTGGTGTCTCCGACATCCGTGAGGGGATGGATCGTCGTCAGGTATTCGGGATGGGTGCGGTGTGGCCGTGGTTCCTGGCGCTCTTCGCCGAGGCATGCGGCGAACTCGGTGAGATCGAAGAGGGGCTGACTGCACTGGCGCAGGCAGGGGACTGGGAGCGGCGCAATGACGAACGTCTGTACGCGGCCGAGGTGCGTCGGCTTCGAGGCGAGCTACTTCGCCGTCTGGAGGTGCCCGATCTGATCCAAGTGGAGGGCTGCTTCCAAAGCGCGCTGGCCATCGCACGGGCTCAGCACGCGAAATCGTGGGGGCTGCGCGGTGCGATGAGCATGGCCAGGATGTGGCTGGAGAACGGCCGATCCGATGACGCGCGTGCGCTGTTGCTCCCCGTCTATGAGTGGTTCACCGAAGGATTCGACACCGCCGACCTGGTGGACGCAAAGACGCTGCTGGACCAGATGTCGTGATCGCCCTTGGCCAACGAGTTGGTGGCAAGCACGGGTGTCGTCGCGGGATCAGTGGGGTGCGCGGCGACACATGACAGTTTCAACAGTCTCGACGGTGGACGCAGGACCGCGACGAGTGTCCAGGCGGGTGTTGGTCAAGGCTCCGGCGGCGGAGATCTTCGCGATCATCAGCGATCCGCACCGCCATCCCGAGCTCGATGGGTCAGGAACGGTTCGCGACGTGCCGATCAAGGGCCCGCACCAGCTCTCGGTGGGGGACAAGTTCACCGTCGGGATGAAGCAGTACGGAGTCCCCTACAAGATCACCTCGACCGTCACCAGGGTCGAGGACGGCAGCGACGGCAAGGTCATCGAGTGGCGACACCCACTCGGTCACCACTGGCGCTGGCAATTGGTCGAGGCATCGCCTGGTGGGGACTCGATCACCGAAGTGACCGAGACGTTCGACTACAGCGCGCTCAAGGTGCCGCTTCTCATCACGGGTCTCGGCATGCACCACAAGAATGCCGACGGCATCACCTCGACGCTGCAGAATCTCGCCGATCGGTTCAGTGACCGACCGTGAACGCGGCCCGAAACGCCTCCAGCGCGTCCACGTCGTCGCCGGCGGCGTAGCCCTCCAAGCCGACGGTGCCGCGGTAGCCCATGTCGTGCATGGCCTTCGCGATGGCCGGGTAGTAGATCTCGCCCGTTCCCGGCTGGCACCTGCCCGGCACGTCGGCGACCTGAATCTCGCCGATGGAATCGCCGCAGCGGCGGACCAACTCGATGAGGTTTCCCTCGCCGATTTGTGCGTGGTAGAGGTCCAGCATCATCTTGACGTTGGGGTGGCCGACTCCTTCGATGAGCGCGAGAGTGTCCTTGGCGCGGGCCAGCGGCACGCCGGGATGGTCGACGATGGTGTTGAGGTTCTCCACGCAGAAGGTCACGCCTGCCGACGCGCCGAGATCGCCGAGCTTCTCCAGCGTTCGCAGGGCGGTGCTCCACATCGCCCCCGTCGCACGCAGCCGGGGACGTGCAGGCAGGCCGTCGACGAGTTCGGCCGTATGCAGATTCAGGCGGGTGACACCAAGCGTCTCAGCGGCCTTGATGCTCAGCTCGGCCGTCCGGACCACCTCGTCGGCAGAGTGGGGATCGATCAGGTCGCCATGTAGGTAGCCCGTCATCGAGGTGAACTTCGCGCCGGTCGCGGCAAGGGCATCGAGGTCCTTGTCGTGCCAGCTCCAGATCTCGGCGGCGAAGCCGAGATCGTGGATTCGCCGCACTCTCTCGACGATCGGAAGCTCGCTGAACACCATCTCGGCGCTGACGGCCAGTTCGAAGCCGGTCATGAATGCAATGCCCCTGCCAGGGTCACCGCTGTGCCGGTACGCACGGATTCAGCTGCGGCCAGGGCGATCTCGAGAGCGATGCGCGCATCGTGTCCGGTGACGGCCGGGGCGGTGCCCGCCAACACGTGTGTCGCGAAATCTTCGAACTGGGCGGCATAGGCCTGCGCGAACAACTCGGTGTTGAGCTTTCCCGCATTGTCCGGGGTGCGGCCCGCGAGGACCACGCCCTCGGAACCGAACACCTCGCCGCGCACGTCGTAGCCGTACACCGCCTGGAAGCTCGCCTCCGCGGTGGCGAATGCGCCGTTGTCGAACCTCAACTGCACGACCGACGTGTCGAGGTAGCCACCCGTGGCGTACTGCGGGTGAACCAGGGCATCGGCCTGCGCATAGACCTCGGTGACGCGCGCGCCGGGGTTGAGCCAGCACAGCGTGTCGAAGTCGTGGATCA
>JAOPWT010000099.1 GCA_025965555.1 Mycobacterium sp. | reverse complement strand
ACCGAGATCCTCGGTGCCCGGCTGCAACGACACGTTCGCCATCCGCTGGATCGGCACGTGGTGCGGCGAATCTGCGTACGAGCAGCCGTTCGACCTTGCTACGCCGAGCCGCGGCGCGAAGACCCGGTCGAGTTGGTAGCCGACGAAGACGCCGTCGCGCACCAGATCCCACTTCTGGGAGCGCACGCCTTCGTCGTCGAATCCGACCGTCGCCAGTCCATGCTCGACGGTCCGGTCGGCGGTCACGTTCATCACGGCGGACCCGTACTGCATGGCGCCGAGCTTGTCCGGCGTCGCGAATGACGTTCCCGCATAGGCGGCTTCGTAGCCGATCGCCCTGTCGTACTCGGTGGCGTGGCCGATCGACTCGTGAATGGTGAGCCACAGATTGGACGGGTCGATCACCAGGTCGGTAGGGCCCGCGACCACCGTCGGGGCCTTGGTCTTCTCGGCCAACAGAGACGGCAGCTCGGCGAGTTCGGTGGTCCAGTCCCACACGTCGTCGCCCCCGACGAACTCCCACCCGCGTGCCGTCGGCGGCGCCAGGGTGCGCATCGTCTCGAAGGTGCCCGCCGCGGAGTCAACGGCGACCGCCTCGAACGAGGGTTGCAGGCGCACCCGCTGCTGGGTGACCGAAGAGCCGAACGTGTCGGCGTAGAACGTCTGCTCCTTGACGGCATGCAGGCCCGCGGACACGTGGTCGACGCCGTCGGTGGCCAGCAGCCGTCCCGAGTACTCGCCGAGCACGCCGATCTTCTCGGCGGCAGGCACGTCGAACGGGTCGACGACGTAGTCCGATACCCACGTGACGTCGGAGTACACCGGTTCCGGTGCGAGCTCGATGCGTTCGGCATTGAGCGGCGACAGGGTCGTGGCGACGCGGACCGCGCGCCGCGCCGTCTCGGCGGCCACCGTCGGGTCCAGCTCTGCGTGTGAGGCGAAACCCCAGGTGCCGTCGACGATGACCCGGACCGCAAGCCCCACTTCACGGCTGACGACCGAGGTCTCCAGCTCGCCGTCGCGCAACTGCACGATCTCGGAGGTGATGCGGTGAATCCGCAGATCTGCGTAGCTCGCGCCAGCGGACGTGGCCGCCGACAGTGCTGCGTCGGCCAGCTGGTGCCGCGGTAGCGCAAGGAAGTCGGTATCGACACGTCGGCGCGCTGTCACGCCTCTACCGTAGTGGCATCGCTCCCGACGGGCGTCGATGACCTTTAATGTTTGGGTGGGCCGCCGCCGCGTTCGGAATGCCGTCACTGGCTATGCGCTGCTCGCACCCAGCCTCTTCGGCGTGGTGACCTTCCTGTTGCTGCCGATGCTGGTGGTGCTCTGGCTGAGCCTGCACCGATGGGACCTCCTGGGGCCGATCCGCTATGTGGGCCTGAACAATTGGCGATCGGTACTGGGCAATGCCTCCTTCGGCACCTCGATGGTCGCCACCGGAGTGTTCATCCTGTTGGTCGTGCCACTGCAGACCGTGCTCGGTCTTCTCGCGGCCGCGATGTTGGCCCGCAACCTGCCGGGCAGCGGATTCCTCAGGACGCTGTACGTCCTGCCGTGGATCTGCTCACCCCTGGCGATCGCCGTGCTGTGGAAGTGGATCCTCGCGCCGACGGACGGGGCGGTGAGCACACTGCTCGGGTATCCCATCGAGTGGCTCACCGATCCCGTGCTCGCGTTGCCCGTCGTCTCGGCGGTCACCGTGTGGACCAACGTCGGCTACGTGACCTTGTTCTTCCTCGCGGGCATCCTGGCCATCCCCCGCGAGATTCAGGATGCGGCCCGCACCGACGGCGCCACCTCCTGGCAGCGGTTCCGGTTCATCACGCTTCCGATGCTGCGGCCGACGCTGTTCTTCGTCCTCGTCACCGGGATCGTCAGCACCGCACAGGTTTTCGACACGGTGTACGCCCTCACCGGCGGTGGCCCACAGGGCCGCACCGACCTCGTCGCGCACCGCATCTACGCCGAGGCGTTCGGTGCCGCGGCGGTCGGACGCGCCGCAGTGATGGCGGTCGTGCTGTTCGTGCTGCTGCTCGGCGTGACGCTCGTCCAGCACTTCTACTTCCGGCGAAGGATCAGCTATGACCTCGTCTAGAGCGGGTCGGCCGGTCTCCGCCGCCGCGATCTATCTGGTGCTCGCCGTCCTGGCGGTGATCACGCTTGTCCCGTTCGGGCTCGGCCTGCTGACGTCGTTCACCTCGGCACGCCAGTTCAATACCGAGGCCCCCCTGTCGGTGCCGTCCCCGCCGACGTTGGCGAACTACCTCGGTCTCGTCGACGTGGGATTCGGCCGGGCCCTGCTGGTGACGGCGCTGATGACCGCCGTGATCCTCCTCGGGCAACTCACCTTCTCGGTGTTGGCCGCGTATGCCTTTGCGCGGATGGAGTTTCCCGGCCGCGACGCCCTGTTCTGGGTGTACGTGGCGACGCTGATGGTGCCTGCCACCGTCACCGTGGTGCCGCTGTACCTGATGATGGCCGAGGCCGGGCTGCGAAACACGTTCTGGGCGTTGGTGCTGCCGTTCATGTTCGGCTCGCCGTATGCGATCTTCCTGTTGCGGGAGTACTTCCGCACCATTCCCGCCGACCTGATCAGGGCG
>JAOPWT010000082.1 GCA_025965555.1 Mycobacterium sp. | reverse complement strand
GCTCCTGCCCGCCGTACCTGATGGCCCCGGGTCGCTTCGCTCCTGCCCGCCGAACCTCACACTCGGTCTGCCGGTCGTGGAAAGCCTGCTCAAGGCGACCGACATCCCGATGGACTGCCACCTGATGATCGAGGATCCAGCTCGCTGGGCGCCGCCGTACGCCGAGGCAGGCGCATACAACGTCACCTTTCATGCCGAGGCCACCGACGATCCCGTCGCCGTGGCCCGCGACATCCGCGCGGCCGGGGCCAAGGCGGGTCTGAGCGTCAAGCCTGGCACCCCGATCGAGCCGTACCTCGAGATCCTGCGGAACTTCGACACCCTGCTGGTGATGTCGGTGGAGCCGGGATTCGGCGGCCAGAAGTTCATTCCGGACGTGTTGCCGAAGGTCGCCGCCGTGCGGCGCCTCGTCGATGCGGGCGAGCTGACGATCGTCGTGGAGATCGATGGGGGCATCAACGCCGACACCATCGAGGCCGCCGCCGAGGCTGGCGTGGACTGTTTCGTCGCGGGGTCAGCGGTGTTCGGCGCGGCCGACCCGGCGCTGGCAGTGGCGAATCTGCGGCGCCAGGCCGCGGCGGCATCCTCGCACTTGACGCTCTGACCGACTGATGAACAACGAGGACGCCATGCGGTCGGCCATCGCACAGGCCGACGGCGTCAAGGGCACGACGTATCCGAACCCTCCCGTCGGTGCGGTGATTCTGGACCGCGACGGCGCCATCGCAGGTGTCGGCGCCACCCAACCCCCCGGAGGTCCGCACGCGGAGGTCGTGGCCCTGCGCCGTGCGGGGGAGCGAGCCGTCGGGGGCGTCGCGGTCATCACCCTCGAGCCGTGCAACCACCACGGCAGAACGCCGCCGTGCGTGGATGCCCTTGTCAAATCCGGTGTTTCGCGGGTGGTGTACGCCGTCGCCGATCCCAATCCGATGGCGGCAGGCGGCGCGAAGCGACTGGCCGAGGCCGGGCTGTCGGTCGACGTGGGCGTGCTGGCCGATGACGTCGCGGGGGGAGCGCTTCGGGAGTGGCTGCACCGCCAGCGCACCGGAAAGCCGCATGTCACGTGGAAGTTCGCCTCGAGTATCGACGGGCGCAGTGCTGCCGCCGACGGCAGCAGCCAGTGGATCACCAGCGAGGCGGCGCGCGCCGACGTCCACAGACTGCGCGCGGTCGCCGATGCGATCGTGGTGGGAACCGGCACCGTGTTCTTCGACGACCCGACGTTGACGGCGCGACTGCCCGATGGCTCGCTGGCGGATCGGCAGCCCTTGCGCGTGGTCGTCGGGCAGCGGGAGATATCTCCCGACGCCAGGGTGCTCAACGACGACTCGAGGACCATGGTGATCCGCACCCGCGACCCCCACGAGGTGATTCAGGCGCTATCGGATCGGACTGATGTGCTACTCGAGGGCGGCCCGACGGTGGCGGGTGCCTTCCTCCGCGCCGGGGTGGTCGACCGGATCCTGGCCTACGTGGCGCCGATTCTGCTCGGTGGTCCCGTCACCGCGGTCGACGACGTCGGCGTCGCGAGCATCGTCCAGGCTCAGCGGTGGCGGTACGACGGTGTGCTCCGCCTGGGGCCCGACCTCCGCGTCAGCATGGTGCCCGGCTGAGCCCTGCGGTTCCCGAAAATGGTGAGACCTGGAATTCCTTTGGCCGCCAATGTGACTCGCGTCACGCACTAATGGCGTCCGTTCGGTGACTCGTTACCCGTTCGAGACCTCAGCCGCCCCGCGTGGACCGGGTTGGAGTCGGCCGTCCCCGTAAAATCGGGTTCAGAGTCGTGGCCAACCCGGCCCAATGAAGAAGGACGAGCAATGACTGCACTGCAGGACTGGCTCAGCTTTCGCCCCGTCGATCAGAACACCATCATGCAGATGGTCTGCCGCCCACTGCGCGCGGTACTGAGCACTTCGGACGTCGAAGAACGTGCCGAGCTCAAGCTGATCAGTCCGGGCGTCGAACGCTGCTGATCCGTCAGCTCTGGGCGCCGATGATCTCCGTCGCGGGGTCCGGTTCCGCGGCGCGCTCGTTCTTACCGGTGATCAGCAGGCCCAGGACGGCACCCACCGCGCAGACGACCATGGTGATGAAGAAGATCTGGCCGTACTGCATCGTGTAGGCCGTTCGTACGTTGGCCGCGAGCTGGGCGCCGATCTCCATCAGGTTGGTGCCCTTGGGCTTCGGCATCTCCGCGAGGTACTGGTTGAACTTGTACAGGCCCCACGCGCTGAGCGAAGCCAGGCCGATGAGCATGCCGATCATGCGCGCGACGACCACTGAGGCAGAAGCGATTCCGTGCTGAGCGCCCGGAACCGCACGCAGCGTCGCCGACGTCAGCGGACCGATCACCAGGCCGAGGCCGATGCCTGCCAGCCCAAGGTCGGTGGTGAACGTGGGGAGCGTGAACAGTCCCAGGTCGTGACGTGCCGACAGGACGTCGACGGTCCAATGCGACACTAGCCAGTAGCCCACGGCGGCGATCGCGAGGCCGACGAACACCACGATGCGGTCGCCGATCCTGGTGGCGATCCAGCCGCCGAGGACGGCGCCGATGGGAAGGAAGACCAGAAAGTGCATCAGCTTCCCGGCAGCCGGAATCTGATCGAGGCTCAGCACGCCCTGACCGAACAGTTCGACGTTGACCAGGGTGACCATCAGGGCCGCGCCCGTGCACAGTGAGGCGCCCAGTGCCGCGAGGAAGGGTCGGAACTTCACCCCCGTCGGGTCGATCAGCCGGGTTTTGGCGAACTTCTCCCAGACGAAGAAGGCCACGGCGGCCACCAGCGCTGCACACAGCACCGGCACTCCCCAGTTCGGGAGGATCTGCTTGCCGTCGGGTGCGGGGTTGTACAGCCCGATGACCATGAGTCCCAGGGCAAGGGCGAGCAGCAGACCGCCGACGACGTCGACCTTCTCCCGAGGGCCCTCCTTGTCCTTGGACGGCAGGCTGAAGTGGATCATCACCATCGCGACGATCGCCAGCGGCACGTTGATCCAGAACACGTCGCGCCAGGTGCTCAGGGCCCACACCACCCCGATGCCGTACAGCGGTCCCAGCACACTGCCGAGTTCCTGCGCCGCACCGATGCCACCGAGCACGGTGGCGCGGTTTCGCTCGGCCCACAGGTCGGCGGCCAGGGCCAGCGTCACCGGCAGCAGCGCACCGCTGGCCGTGCCCTGGATGGTCCGGCCGATCACCATCGGAATCAGATCGCTGGAGAGTGCCGTGACCACCGAACCCGCGGCGAAGCCGGCAAGGCTGAGCTGGAGCACCATCTTTCGGCCGAATCGGTCCGACGCCCTGCCGAGGAGCGGCATGGCCGCGATGTAGCCCAGCAGGTACCACGTGATGATCGGGGTGACGCGCTGAATCTGGTTCAGCGAGATCCCGATGTCCCGCATGATGTCGTTGATGATCGTCACGACCACATACGTGTCGAGCGCGCCGAGCAGAACGGCCAGACCGCCTGCGGTGATTGCGATCCGCCGGCTGGACGCCTTCGGCTCGGCGGTGCTGTGGGCGGCCGCCATCACGCGGCGGGCCTGGTGACGGTGACGGTCTTGCCCCAGTCGCTCAGCGTCATCTGCACGCTGTTGCCTTGGGAAGGATCGAGTTTGGCCTGCACCAGATCGTGGTCGCCGTCCTCCCTGATCCACGCGGTCGCGGGGACGTCGCCGGTGGCGCCGAGGTTGGCCAGGCCGTTGACCGCGTCGGCGGGGACCGTGCCGGTGATCTTCACGGTGCCGACGTTGTTGATCGTCTCGCGGCCCTCGGCCTTGCCGCCGGAGAACTTGTCGAGGATGTTCGCCAGCCCGACGTCGGGGCTGAGGATCTTCGACACGTCGTAGATGTCCGCTGCGGGACCGAAGTTCGTGAAGCTGCCCGGCGTCAACGCGCCGTACAGATTTCCGTCCACGACGACGAAGTCGACGTCCTTGAAGGTCTGGCCGAAGGCGATGATGCTGGCCTTGCCCTGAGCAGCGACCACGGGGACGTTCGTCAGGTCACCGCTGAGGGACTCGATCGGAAGTTCGGCGATCTTGCCGGTGACCGTCAATTCGAGATGAACGCTCTGTTGCTTCTTGGTGGTTTGTTCGGAGTCCTTCAGCAGCGACGCCCCGTCGGGTAGCGGGGCGTCGGACTTGTTCGAGGAGCTGCATCCCGCGATGAGCAGGAGTGCAGCGAAGATGGACACGAGGACGGCAATGCGTGGGCGCGTCTGCATGTTTGCATCGTAGTGGGTGCAGATGGGTGGACCTTTGCCCCGGGGACCGGGTAGGAGTGGAATCGTGGCTTTCGGCGGGCAGCAGCGCAGCGACCCGGGGGATCATGACTGAACTGGTCTTTCGACCCGTCCCCTCGGATTTCGGCGACGCTGCCGCACTCGTCGCGGCGATGATTGCGGAGATGCGCGAGCTGTATTGGGACCTCGGTGGTGCGGGGTCGGGCGGCCTGAACCTCGATTCACCTGACATGCCGAAGGCCGGCCCTGCAGAGCTGGGGCCACCCGCCGGGACCTTCCTCGTCGGCTACCGCGACGACGTGGCAGTGTGTGGCGGCGGCCTCAAACGGCTGCCCGACGGTGCCTGCGAAATCAAGCGGATGTACGTCGTCCCCGACGCCCGCGGGCAGGGTGTGGCCCGAGAACTGTTGCGCGCGTTGGAAAATGCCGCACGTGATCTCGGCTACGCGATCGCCAGACTCGACACCGGGCCCCGTCAGCCGCACGCACAGGGGTTCTACCAACGCGAGGGCTATTTGCCCATCGCCAACTTCAACGACAACCCGGTGGCCACGTACTTCGGAGAGAAGCACCTCTGAATCCGACTAGCCTTATCTGCATGTTCACCGGAATCGTCGAAGAGTTGGGCGAAGTCGTCGGCAAGGAAGACCTGGCCGATGCCGCGCGTTTCGTCATCCGCGGCCCGCTCGTCACGACGGATGCTGGTCATGGCGACTCGATCGCCGTCAACGGCGTCTGTCTCACCGTCGTCGACCTGTTGCCGGACGGCGCCTTCACGGCAGACGTGATGGCCGAGACCCTGAACCGCTCCAGCCTTCAGGGTGTCGACGTGGGTAGCCACGTCAACCTCGAACGCGCTGCCGCTCTGAACAGCAGGCTGGGCGGGCACATCGTGCAGGGCCACGTCGACGGCACTGGTCACGTCCTGACCCGCACGCCGTCAGAGCATTGGGAGGTGGTGCGGATCTCGCTGCCCGATTCCCTGTCGCGCTATGTCGTCGAGAAGGGCTCGATCACCGTCGACGGCATCTCACTCACGGTCTCGGGGCTTGGGCCGGACTGGTTCGAGGTGTCGCTGATCCCCACCACCCTGCAGATGACGACGTTGGGCCGGGCCGGCGTGGGAACCCCGGTCAACCTCGAGGTCGACGTCATCGCGAAATACGTCGAACGGTTGCTTTCGACCAAGGGCTGATCGCAACGTTCGCCCTGTTCAGAGGGCCTGCCGGGAGCGGGCAATAAGACCGGCACCCGATTGGTTCATACTGAGGGACGTCGGAAAGACACTGATGGACTTTGTTGGGCGCATTGCACGATGGTTCCGATCGGGACGGCAAGGGTGGCAGGGATGACGAGGCTGGATTCCGTCGAACGGGCGATAGCCGACATCGCGGCGGGTAAAGCCGTCGTCGTCATCGATGACGAGGACCGTGAGAACGAGGGCGATCTGATCTTCGCCGCGGAGAAGGCGACACCCGAACTCGTCGCGTTCATGGTCCGGTACACCTCCGGCTACCTGTGCGTTCCGCTCGCGGGCGATGTGTGCGACCGGCTGGGCCTGCTGCCGATGTACGCGGTCAACCAGGACAAGCACGGCACCGCCTATACGGTCACCGTCGACGCCAGAAAGGGTGTGGGAACCGGTATTTCAGCGTCGGACCGTGCCACGACGATGCGACTGCTCGCCGATCCGGCCGCCGTTGCCGAGGACTTCACCAAGCCAGGGCACGTCGTGCCGTTGCGCGCCAAGGAGGGTGGCGTACTGCGCCGTCCCGGGCACACCGAGGCGGCGGTCGACCTGGCGCGGCTCGCCGGCCTGCAGCCCGCGGGTGCCATTTGCGAGATCGTCAGCCAGAAGGACGAGGGCGAGATGGCCCAGACCGATGAGCTCCGGGTCTTCGCCGACGACCACGATCTGGCACTCATCTCGATCGCCGACCTCATCGAGTGGCGCCGCAAGCACGAGAAGCACATCGAGCGCATCGCCGAAGCCCGCATCCCGACCCGCCACGGAGAGTTCCGCGCCGTGGGCTACACCAGCATCTACGACGACGTCGAGCACGTCGCGCTGGTCCGCGGCGACATCACCGGACCCGACAGCGACGGGCATGACGTGCTGGTTCGCGTGCACTCCGAGTGTCTGACCGGGGACGTGTTCGGTTCACGACGCTGCGACTGCGGCCCGCAGCTCGACGCCGCCATGGCGATGATCGCCCGCGAGGGCCGCGGCGTGGTGCTCTACATGCGTGGCCACGAGGGACGCGGCATCGGTCTCCTGCACTAGCTGCAGGCCGACCAACTTCCGGACGCTGGCGATGACACGGTCGATGCCAACCTCACGCTCGGCCTGCCAGCCGATGCCAG